>DATAKV010000627.1:0-2122 GCA_036261375.1 Anaerolineales bacterium | reverse complement strand
GAAACCTGGAGGGGGTTGTACCCAGCATTCTCGGCTCGCTGAATCCTGCCCGAGGGGCAAGGGCACGAAATGTCTCAAAGGAGAGCGGATACGGCACCCACGGGTTTCCGGAGTCCACGTTGTATTCGACGAGCAGCAGACTCCCCTGCAGCTTGAGGAACGAGCGCACATGCCGCAGGATCTTCTCCCGGTCTTTGAAGTAGTGCAAAGAATTTGCCATCACGATTCCATCCAGCGGCGGTAGAGACAGCGCGCCGCCGAAGTCCGCGCGGATGGAGTGAACGTTCTGAGAGGTTGTGAATTTTTCGCGGTGGGCCTTTTCCAACTGCTGGAGGGCTCGCTGGTCTTTATCCACAGCGTAGATGTTTGCGTGGGGTCCTACCAGCTCGCGCAGGGCCAGTGTGAAGGCGCCCGAGCCCGCGCCGAAGTCCCCCCAGGCGCCGCCCGGCGCCAGCTCTGCCGGCCGAAGAAGATTCACGTGATCGGTGTGATCCATATCCGCGCGGCTTATTCGTCGTCCAGACCGAGCAGCTCACGCTCGCGCGGCGAAAGCGCGGCGGCCTGATCGGGGTCCAGGTGTTGGCGGCGTTTCTCCGGGCGGGGAACATCGGCGCGCAGGTAATGGACCAGCACGGCGCGGCGGTGACCGTCGGTCTCGTTGGGGCGGCCCGCGTGCCAGCAGTGACCGTTGAAGACCAGCACATCGCCGGGTTGACCCTCGATTACGATCTCCTCCGCGTGGGAGGCGTTTAGATCTGCGAGGACCTGTTTCGGACTTTTCCCGAGTCGATGCGAGCCGGGCACAAAAGCGGTCGCACCGTTGGCGACGGTGAATGCATCCAGCATCCAGATCGCGGTGGCGGCGCTGTAGCCTTTTTCGTCACGGACACGGCCCTTGTCAGAATCCATATGGAAGGACATACGCACGCCCGTATGCGGCGGCACATCCCGGGCATTGACCATCGAAGCGCGTATCTCCGGCCCCATGACGGCTTCGATCACTTCCAGCACCCGGGGATGCGCATAAAGCCTGCGGAAGATCTCGCCTTTGTTGGCAAGATTAGCCAGCCGCCGCACGCCGGGCTCGATGTAATTTTCCTCCCCGGCATGCTCTCCCTCTGCGGCCCAGAGCACCTCCAGGCGGGTAAGGATGGTTTCGATCTCCTCCGGGGCAAGCAGGCTCTTGAAGATCAGGTAGCCTTGTTCGTCCAGTTGCTTGCGTTGCTGGTCATCCATTCTCTCTCCTCGGTTATGAATGGAGCGATAGTATCATAAAAAAGAGTGTGCACCTACTTTACCTTGTATCTCTCAACCGGCGTATAATCCGTTTTAAGGATATCGAGAGAAGAGAGAGGACCATGATCATGATGAATAACCGTCAGCTGGCTGAGGCTTTTACGATGATCGCCGATTTACTGGAGATCAAAGGCGAAAATATGTACAAGACCCTTGCGTACCGTAAAGCCGCAGACAGCCTGTTGAATTTGGGGCGCCAGGCGTCCGAGTACTGGAAGGAGGGAAAGCTGGAAGAAATCCCTGGCGTGGGCAAGGCGATCTCTGAAAAGATCGACGAGATGTTAAGCACCGGGAAGCTTGAATTTCTGGAGAAGCTCAAGAAGGAGATACCGCCGGGGCTGGTGGAATGGCTGCCCATTCCCGGACTCGGACCCAAACGCGCCGCCATGATTTGGAAGGCGCTGAACATCACCACGTTCGCCGAGCTGGAAGCCGCCGCAAAAGCCGGCAAGCTGCGGGAGCTTCCGGGGATGGGATCCAAGAGCGAGGCAGCCATCCTGGAAGGGATTGCATCGCTCTCACGCCGGACGGTCCGTATCCCGCTGGGGCGTGCCTACCCCATCGCGCAGGCCTTGATCGAAGAGCTTAAGAAGGTGAAGGGGGTCGTGGACGCGCAACCCGGTGGGAGCTTGCGAAGGATGCGCGATACAGTGGGCGATCTGGACATCCTGGTCGCGGCAAAAGATCCGGCGGCTGTCATGGATATGTTTGTCAAGCTGCCGCGCATTCATCGGGTATTGGGCAAGGGACCGACAAAATCCAGCATCGAGTTCAACGACGGGCTGCGCGTACAGTTGTGGGTTCACCCGCCAAAGGAGTTCGGTAC
>DATAKV010000619.1:0-20135 GCA_036261375.1 Anaerolineales bacterium | reverse complement strand
GACAAAACCAACCAGGGCTTCAAAGGAAACAAGGATAAAGGAAAAAAAGCAGAGAGGGGAGATCAAGAGGATGAGACAGAATAAGACATTTGAATAAGATATTGTGCTCCCGAAGGAGTGTAAATAGTCCTGCGGGGGTTGGAGCGTAGTTTGCAGGGCATAGAACGCCTACTCCGTTCAGCGCGCGATTCATCGGTATAATCCCCGTCTTATGAACAGGACCGTTGTGGGAATTCTTTGCGGGTTGGGCGCGGCCAGCATCTGGGGCGGGATGTATGTGGTCAGCAAAATAGTGCTCGAAATTATTCCTCCCTTTACCCTGGTGACCCTGCGGCTGGTGCTGGGGGCTGCCACACTTGCAGTCATTCTTATGATGGGAGGTTTTCCGAAGCTTTCCAAAAGCCAAATCTATCAAGTCCTGGGTGTAGGTTTTATCGGGTATGGAATTTCCCTCAGTTTGCAATTCCTGGGGACCAGGCTGTCCACGGCGGCGAATGGGTCGCTGGTGACCTCTGCGACACCTGCGTTCGTGCTGCTCTTTGCCTGGTGGCTGCTTGGAGAGCGGATTACCCCTCGCAGATTTTTGGCGTTATCCGTCGCAACGCTCGGCGTCCTGGCTGTCATCGACCCTCGCTCGGCTCAGCTCGACCCTGACCTGTTCCTTGGCAACCTGTTCCTGATCGGGGCAGCAGTCACCTGGGCGTTGTATTCGGTACTGGTACGCAAGGTAACACAAAGTACGGAGGTGATGCTATTCAGCCTGATCGCCTTTTTGGGAGGTCTACCCGTCTCTGTTCCCGCGGCCGTCTGGGAGCTTACCGCAACCAGGATAGGTGAGATTACCCCGGGCGTGGTGGGAGGCGTGCTTTTCCTGGGCATTATCTCCACAGCATTGGCCATGGTGTTGTGGAATACGGCTTTTGCTTATGTCAGCGCCGGGCTCGCTTCTCTGACCTTTTTTGCCCAGCCAGTTGTCGGTACGCTGCTTGGCTGGCTTTTTCTGGGCGAGCAGGTTACCCCCCTGTTCCTGCTGGGTGGGTCCCTGATCGGCCTGGGACTGGTCATTTCGAGCCGCGAAACGGCAGAGGGATAGACAAAGAGCCGTTCCTGGTGGAGAGAATCCCCAATCGAACGGGGCATAGCAGGTTATTTCAGCTCGATAGAAGCTTCAAAATTTGGGTACTTGACAAGTACTCTGAAATCCTTATACTGGTAGTAACACGTGTTACCTAGAAACAACATGCCCAGTAAAAAGAGATCTACCAGTACAGATGTGGCAAAACTCGCCGGGGTATCACGTACCACCGTCTCTTTCGTTCTTAACGATGTTCTGGGCGTAAGCATCAGCGATGTCACCCGTAGACGTGTACTCGAAGCGGCACGTGAGCTTGATTACCATCCGAACGTTGCGGGCAAAAAGCTGGTCAGCGGCAAATCCTACACCATTGGCCTTGTGCTCTGCCAGTCGCCCGAGCAAATCTTTACCGATGCATTCCTGCCCCAGGTGATGCTGGGTGTTGAACAGGCAGCGATCCAACAGGGTTTTCACGTGTTGTTGAAGCCCATCGATCCGAATGAAGCTGGAGGCTATGCTAGTTTGATCCGGGAAAATCATGTGGATGGAATCCTGCTGTCCGGCCCTCGCCAGGACGATACGGCGCTCGTCCGCCTGCACGAAGAGGGTGTACCGATCATGCTGATGGGACAGCTCCCCGATACCGCCATCCCATTCGTGGACGTGGATGCCACGGCCGGCGCGCAGGCCGCCGTCAGCCACCTGATCTCGCTTGGACACCTGCGGATCGGGATGATCACGAACGCCCCCCTCACATATACCTCTGCTCAACAGCGACGCACAGGCTATCGGCAGGCATTGCTGGCAGCAGGCCTTTCCTTCGATGAGTCGCTCATCCAGGAAGGCAATTACACTCCCTCGAGTGGTTTTGAGGCCATGTCTGAACTATTGGAGATCTCCCCGAGAGTCACAGCTGTTTTCGTCGCCAGCGACGTGGTAGCCATGGGTGCCCTGCTGGCGATCAAACGCGCCGGCCTGCGCATCCCCCAGGATATGGCTGTTGCCGGTTTTGACGATATCCCCCTTGCAGAGTACTTCGATCCCCCGCTGACCACCGTCCATCTGCCTGCCTACGGCCTGGGATGGGCTGCAGGCGAGCGATTGATCCGCCTGATTCGCGGCGAAGGTTTGAACGAACACTCACTGCTGCTGGAGTCCAAACTAATCGCCAGACAATCCAGTTTTATAGCATAAGCATTCATTCAATTCGTTGATGAATGGCGCTCACACATTCGAGTTGATTAACACGTGTTAGTGAAGGAGGTGAATGGCAAAAGAATGAATAACTGACCGAACAACGACCGAAATTGAAACTACCGTACGAATCCTAATTCTATTCGGAGGAAAAGAGATGTACAAATTTAAGTTTTTGGCTGTCCTGCTGTTTATCAGCCTGCTGGCAGCCGCCTGTGGCCCGGCCGATACCCCCACCCCTGTGATGACGGATGAGCCGGCTACACAAGCACCGACCGAAGTTATGACCGAAGAACCCACCGAGGCTGCAACCGAAGCCCCGACGGAAGCCGCCACTGAAGCCCCAGTTGCCGGTGAGATCGACTGCAAGGGCGCACAGCAGGGCGATGAGATCAGCATGCTGTATCAGTGGGCAGGAACCGAGGAAGCGGCACTCAACCAGGTGCTGCAGCCTCTCCTGGATGCCTGTGGTATCGTTCTGCGGCCTGAATCCACCCGTGACCAGGCCCTCCTGGATACACGCGTCCAGGCCGGCACCCCGCCGGATGTTGCCTTCTGGCAGGTCGCTCAGCTGGTGCAGTATCAGGACCAGCTGCAGGACCTGGAAGCCCTTGGCGCCGACCGCGCAAGCTACAGTGAATTCTTCCTCGATCCAGTAACGGTCGATGGACGCTGGCTGGGTCTGCCGATCAAGGCGGACGTGAAATCGATCATCTGGTACAGCCCGGCCAACTTTGAGGCGCTTGGCTATGAAGTTCCCACTACCTGGGAAGAGCTGGATGCGCTGGTCGAGCAGATGGTCGCCGATGGGAACGTGCCCTGGAGCATGGGCTTTGAGTCGGGTGACGCCACCGGCTGGACCGGGACGGACTTCATTCAGGATATCATGCTGGTCCAGCAGGGTCCTGACTTCGTCAAGGGTGTCATCGATGGCAGCGTTCCCTACAACGATCCCGGGGTGATGCAAGCTTACGAGACCTACGGCACATGGGCTACGAGCGACACCTATACGGTTGGCGGCGCCCAGGGCACGCTTTCCACGCCCTTCCTGGAGGCCATTTACAAACCCTTCGCCGATCCCCCGGAAGCAATGATGGTCAAGCAGTCGGGCTTTGCGGGCGCCGAAGTTGCCAAACAGTTCCCCGACCTGCAGCAGGGTACCGATTATGATTTCTTCGTGGTGCCCGGCATCCAGGGTCTGCAGGGTGCGATCGAGCCCATGATGGTCTTCAACGATACGCCTGCCGTCCAGGCGCTGGTGACCTATTTGTCTTCAGCGCAGGGTGGTGCCAACTGGGCAGCTGCGACCTTTGGTCTCTCCCCCAACATGGGTGCAACCGGCAATTACACCGACCCGGCGCTCCAGAAGCTGGGCGATGCCATCGCCGAGACTCAGGGCTTCACGCCTGACATCGGCGACACGATCCCTGGCGGCTTCGGCTCTGCCGAGTTCCAGGGTGTCAGTGAATATGTCAATGGTGGCGATCTGACCGCCATCCTGGACAATCTTGCGAACGTCCAGGCCGAAGGTTTGAACCCGTAACACGTACGTCTGATGGGGACGTCTCGCTTGAGACGTCCCCACCTTTTTTCATATTCGTATGACATTGCAGCACTATCCAGAGATCAGGAGACTTGGAGGAGTTGCTCTCTTCTCCATCCCTGGTGATGATGTCATAATCTGGCTCTCTTTATAAAGATCAACAAGGAGGATGAGATGGCCACTCCACAGGATATCTCCAAACCTGCAACAACGCCGGAGCTCGCAGTGGGGAAAAAACCGATTCGACGATCCTCAGCCCCACCGGTCCCAGAGATCATGAAACAGGGCGGGTTGACCCCCTGGTTGTATCTCCTGCCCGCTCTGCTGGTGATGTCGTTCTTTATCGTTTACCCGATGATCAACACGATCAGCTTGAGCTTCCAGAACCGGGATGGGACCGCCTCGGCAGCCACCACCTGTCAGGAAGGCAGGCCCTGCTGGGGTGTCTTTGAAAACTACCGCTATGCCCTGACCGCCGAATTCAACACCAGCTCGCCGCAGGCATTGTGGAACTCCTTCTGGAGCTCATCCTATGGCAACACGATCAAATGGATCGTGGTCATGGTGTTTGGCACCGTTTCGATCGGGCTGGGGTTTGCCGTTCTGGCAGACAGGGTGAAGTATGAAGCGCTGGCTAAAGCGATCCTGTTCATGCCCATGGCCATCTCGTTTGTGGGTGCAGGCGTCATCTGGAAGTTCGTCTATGACTACGGCACACAGCAGAATCAGATCGGGCTGTTGAACTCCATTATCACCTCGCTGGGCGGAGAGCCGGTTGCCTGGCTTTCCACCATCCCGATCAATACGTACATGATCATTATCGTGGGGATCTGGATCTGGTCCGGATTCTGTATGACGATCCTGGCCGCGGCGCTGAAATCGGTGCCGGATGAGATCCTGGAAGCCGCCCGGGTGGACGGCGCCACGGAATGGACCGTTTTCTGGAGGATCATGGTCCCGATCATCCTGCCGACGATCACGGTCGTGGTCACGACCATGGTGATCAATGTTCTCAAACTGTTCGATCTGGTCTACGTGATGACCGGCGGCAACTTCCAGACCGATGTGATCGCCAACCGGATGTACACTGAGATGTACAAGAACTTCCATGTTGGCCGCGGCACCGCGGTGGCAGTGATCCTGGTGATTGCAATCATTCCGTTCATCTACTACAACATCAAGCGCTTCCTGGCGCAGGAGGCAATGCGATGAACAGGGACAGAGTTAACAAAATCCTCAACAGGATTCCCCTTCATGTGATCATCATCTTTACGATGATCATATGGATCATTCCCACCATCGGTCTGCTGGTTACTTCACTCCGCCCGCCCGAAGCCGTCCGCGGCACCGGATGGTGGACGGTGTTTTCTCCGCCTCCTGGCGCAGCTGCCTATACGCAGTTCTGCGCCTCCTGTCACGGTGCCGATGGCGATGATTTGCCCGCGGCAGACCTGTCCAACCCGGACTTCGTCAGCCAGTACCCCCGTTCCCTGCAGTTGCTGGCAGCCTTGCGTCGTGACATCAACGGCCAGCCGCACATGGGTGATATCCCGCTTCCCAGCCCCCAGGAGGCGGCCGATATTGCCGTCTACCTGCGAACTCTCTCAGGCATCGATACTGCCACCCAATTTACGACCAACAATTACATCGATGCGCTGGTCGGTTATCGCGGGCAGAACACGTATCGTGCGGATTGTGCGGCCGGCACACAGCCCCCGGACCTGAGCTGCACTCTCAGTGATATTCTCAATCCCCGAGGCATGGGACGAGCGTTCTTGAACAGCCTGTTCGTGACCATCCCGGCTACCATCTTGCCGATCCTGTTCGCTGCCTTTGCCGGTTATGCCTTCGCCTGGCTCGATTTCAAAGGCCGCTTCCTGCTCTTTGCGCTCCTGGTTGGTTTACAGGTGGTCCCTCTGCAGATGACCCTCGTCCCGATCTCGCGCTTCTATGCCCAGGTTGGGCTGAACGGGACATTCCTGGGAGTATGGCTTTTCCATACCGGCTTCGGTATGCCTTATGCCATCTACCTGATGCGCAACTTCCTGGGAACCCTGCCGCGTGATCTGTTCGAGTCGGCTTACCTGGATGGCGCCAACCACTGGACGGCCTTCCGCCAGCTGGTTATTCCCCTGGCCATGCCCGCGATCGCCTCCCTTGGCATCTTCCAATTCCTGTGGGTCTGGAACGACCTGCTGGTGGCCCTGGTCTTCCTGGGCGGCACGACCCCGGTCATGACCTACCAGATCAGCAACATGGTGACTTCACTGGGCTCCGGCTGGCAGGTCCTGACGGCTGCGGCGTTCCTTTCGATGCTGCTGCCAATGATTGTGTTCTTCTCGCTTCAGCGCTACTTTGTGCGCGGCATGCTGGCCGGCGCGGTGAAAGGATGATGGTCCGGCCTTGCTGTCTTTGCTGAAGAACCAGATCGACATCACTCACGTCCCGTTCAGCGACCGGGGCTCTCGGATCCTCGTCTACCAGCATGTCAACCGGCCGAGCTTCTACGTGAAGCTGGCCGAGCGGCTGATCCATGTGGAGCCGGGCATCGAAAGCTATCTCCGCCGCCCGCCTTTTATGGATGATCTTTACCTTCTCGGAGAGGATGGCCAGGTGCTTGATTTTGTCCTGACCACCTCTCCGGACGTGCTGGAATTCGAAACGCGCATAGGCAGTTTCAAGCTCGCCTTCCAGGATTCAGACACGCTGGTCTTTCGCCTGCCAGACAACACCACGTCCGGGCTGCGCTTTCGGGTCAACTCCACCCACTGGTTCCGGACTGATCCGGGCGGTGAGGTCAAGCACGTCCGCAACATGAGCTACGAAACCCTCAACGGCCAGGTGCTCGAAAACAAATCCACGGCCAATTTTCCAGGCGTAGAGATCCTTGTCCAGACCGGGCAGGACTGTTCCATCGGCATCCACACCTGGGATGGGGCCAAGACCGAGCATATCATCAAGCCCTTTGCCGAGGTACAGCGGGAAGCCGCCGCCCGCTGGGAGGAGTGGTTCAGCCGGGTCCCGGAGGTGGACGAGCGCTACCGGCGCAAATATGCCTATGCCTGGTGGGTGATGGCTAACAATCTTGTGGAACCCAGGGGCTACCTCACTCGCCCGGCGATGGTCCCCAGTAAATCCTCTTATGTGGGCGCCTGGCTGTGGGACAGCGCCCTGCATGCCATGGCCTACCGCCACATCGATCCGGAGCTGGCGCGAGATCAGGTCCGCGTAATGCTCGCCCAGCAGCAACCCGATGGGATGCTGCCAGATGCCATTTTCGACGAAGGCGTCGTCATCGAGATCGACCATCCCATGCCCGGGAAGGTGACCAAGCCGCCGATCATGGCCTGGGCCGTGCTCAAAGTCCATGAAACCGAGCCAGACCTTAATTTTCTGCGCGAGGTCTATGAGTCGCTGGTGCGCGAGAACCGCTGGTGGTTCGAACAGAATGACGACGACCAGGATGGCATCATCCAGTACACCCATCCTTACTCTTCCGGAATCGACGATAACCCACTCTGGGATTATGGCATGCCGGTTGAATCGCCGGATATCAACACATACCTGCAGATCCAGATGGCATCGCTGGCGGCTATTGCAGAAGCCATCGGCAGGCCGGAGGAGGCACAGGCATGGCAGGAGAATGCCAATGCCTTGACTAAACGTATGATCGAACACCTGTGGGATGAGGAGGCCGGTCTCTTCCAGGCGCTGCTCAACGAAGAACCGCTTCCGGTTCTCACGCCATTCCACCTGCTCCCGTTATGGACAGGACAGCTTCCCGACAAATATAACGACCGCCTCGTGGAACATCTATTGAACCCCAATGAATTTTCGGGACGATTCAAGCTGCCTTCGGTGGCGTATAACGATCCATCTTTTACTCAACACAAAATGTGGCGGGGTCCCGTCTGGGCCAATATCAATTATTTTTTCATCGAAGCACTGCAACGGATTGGCAGGGACGATCTCGCCGTGGAGCTGCGCGAGCAAACACTGGAAATGATCGCCAGCCAGCCAGGCATTTCGGAATATTACGACTCTCTGGATGGCACTGCCCCCCCATCATCCATCCCGGCCTTTGGATGGACATCGGCAGTCTTTATCGATCTCGCGATCCAGGCAAGCCGCACACAGGCAGAAAAGGACAGGTCTGTCAAACATGAAGGATGAAAGGCTCTGGTACAAGAGCGCCATTTTTTATCAGGTGTACGTCCGTGCGTTCTACGACAGCAACGCCGATGGACATGGGGATATCAAGGGCTTAACACAAAAGCTCGATTACCTGCAGGAGCTCGGGGTAGACTGTATCTGGCTCATGCCGATCTACCCGTCGCCGCTCCGGGATGACGGCTACGATATCGCCGACTATTACAATATCGCCGAAACCTTCGGCACAGTGGAGGACCTGCGGGAATTACTGCAGAAGGCGCACTCGCGCGGGATCCGCATCATCATGGATCTTGTCCTGAATCACACATCCGATGCGCATCCCTGGTTTCAGGCGGCACGCGCCGACCGAAATTCTCCGTACCGCGATTACTACGTCTGGAGCGACACAGATCAAAAATACCAGGAGGCACGAATTATCTTTGTGGATACCGAGCCCTCCAACTGGACCTGGGACGAGACCGCCGGGCAGTATTTCTGGCACCGCTTCTACGCCAGCCAGCCGGACCTGAACTATGACAATCCAAGGGTTCAGGAGGAGATGTTGAAGATCGCCGGGTTCTGGCTCGACATGGGCGTCGACGGCTTCCGCGCCGACGCAGTTCCCTATCTCTTCGAGCGCGAAGGAACCAGCTGTGAGAACCTTCCAGAAACCCATGCCTATTTGAAGAAATTGCGCGCTTTTATGGACGATAAATATCCCGGGCGTATCTTGCTATGTGAAGCAAACCAGTGGCCAGAGGAGGTCCGTCCCTATTTTGGAGATGGCGATGAGTTCCACATGGGATTCCACTTTCCGATCATGCCGCGCATTTATATGGCACTCAAAAAGGGACGCGCCGAGGATATGGTCGAGATCCTCAATCGCACACCAGAAATCCCGGAAAACTGCCAGTGGTGCATCTTCCTGCGCAACCACGATGAGCTCACATTGGAAATGGTTACCAATGCAGAGCGTCAGTGGATGTGGCAGGAATATGCGCCAGACCCGCGTATGAAATTGAACCTCGGCATCCGTCGACGCCTTGCCCCTCTCCTGGATAATGACCGGCACAAGATCGAGCTCGCTTATTCACTGTTGTTGACATTACCCGGGTCACCGATCCTTTATTACGGGGATGAGATCGGCATGGGAGATAACATCTGGCTCGAAGACCGCAACGGCGTCCGCACGGCGATGCAATGGGAAGACGGGCCAACCGCCGGGTTTTCCAATGCCCCCGTCGATTCTGTGTATGTTACCGTGATCGCCGATGAAACGTATTCTCCCGGGCAGGTGAATGTCAAAGCGCAGCAGGCCGATCCCGCGTCCCTGTGGAATGCGATCCGGCATATGCTCATTTTAAGGAAACAGCGTCCCGAGTTCGGCTGGGGAGATTTCAGGTGGGCTGACACACGGAATGAGCATATTGCCGCATTCGAACGGACATACCGCAATGAGACCATTCTTGCCGTCCACAACCTGACCGATACATCCCAATCACTGTCGCTGGATACAAAAGAAACAACTACAAAAGTGACCGACCTTCTTACAAGAAGAGAATTTACAGGTATCGAAGGCAGGGTCAAATTGGAGCTCACACCGTACGAATTTTTGTGGCTGGTCTAAAAAGGCGCCGGCATTTTCTCATGCCGGCACCTTTTTTTATTATTGTTCGTCTGGGTTAGCGTTCACCCACGGTATGCAGCAGCGCCATATTCGGAGGGCGAACAGCCCCCACCGGGAAGCCGCAGACCATCACCACCTGGTCTCCCAGCTGGACCACATCCGAGCGTATCAACTCTGAATCGACGTGGTCGAGCATTTCGTCCAACGAGTTGGCGAACGGGATGAGCTGCGGTTGCACTCCCCAGAGGAACGTCAGACGGTGGGCCGTATCTTCATTCGGCGTGAATGCCATGATCGGCACCCGCGGCCGGATCTTGGACATCAACCAGGCAGTCTGGCCCTGGGTGGTAAAACAGGCAACAGCCGTGACATTTTTATCGTTGGCCAGTGCCTGGGCGGCACGCGCCATAGACGCCGCGTCGCTCTGCTCGAAGCCGCTCACGACCTGCTTCTCCCCCCATTCCAAAAAGTGTGACTCGGCTTCACGTGCGATCCGGTCCATCATTTGCACCGATCCCACAGGATATTTTCCAACCGCGGTCTCCGCGCTGAGCATAACCGCATCTGTACCGTCGAAGATAGCATTGGCGACGTCGGAGGCTTCGGCGCGCGTTGGCAGCGGATTGGTAATCATCGACTCCAGCATCTGGGTGGCTGTGATGACCAGCTTGGCACGCCGGTTGGCAGTGCGGATGATGTGCTTCTGCTTTACAGGTACACTCTCGGGCGGCAGCTCCACTCCCAGGTCGCCGCGCGCTACCATAACACCATCCACGATCTCGAGGATCGCATCCAGGTTATCGAGCGCTTCCGGCTTCTCCAGCTTGGCAATGAGCAGCGGCAAACGCTTCCCACTCGAGAAGCGCTCCATAGCATAACGCACCTTCTTGACATCCTCCACCGTGCGGACGAAGGAGACAGCCACCGCATCCACGCCCTGGGAAAGGCCAAATGCCAGGTCTGTCTCATCCTTTTCAGTAAAGCCCGCGATCCGCAATCGAATGCCGGGCAGATTGATGCCCTTGTGAGAAGAGAGCGATCCTCCAACCAGAACTTTCGCTGTCAGCGTGCAACGGTTTTTGACGGAAACGACTTCCAGCCTGAGCCGCCCGTCATCGAGCAGGAGTGGGTCTGATGTCCGGACCGAATCGAAGAGCTGGCGGAAGTCAACAGGGATGTTGATCTGGTGGTCGTCGGGCACCGGCGTCCCGGTGGCATACAGGGCGACCGTTTCCCCTTCGGAAAGCTGGACCGGTTCTGCCAGCTCCCCCACTCTGATCTTGGGTCCCTGCAAGTCCTGCAGGACCCCAACAGAGACACCCAGGCGGTCTGCAACCTTGCGGATCAACGCAATCCGCTGCTCGTGTTCTTCATGCGTGCCGTGCGAAAAGTTCATGCGGGCCACATCCATGCCGGCCAGGACCAGTTTCTCGAGCACTTCCTCGCTCTGGCTGGCCGGCCCGATGGTTGCCACGATCTTCGCTTTTCTAGTCATTCGCTTATCCAACTTGACACCCTTCTTCAAAAAAGCCTGACGAGTTCACAGCTCGGCAGGCCTCCAGTGTTGTCCATGGACTAAATTTTACCGCGCATCTGTGTGCCTGAGTAAACCATATTTCAAAAACAGCCACATGTACAGAACTCCCCATCCCAGAACAAGATAAGAGGCCAGGTAGGCAACATCGGCGAGGGTGGTCAGCAGGTTCCCCTGTTCGAGACTCCAGGCATATACACCAGACGCTTCAAGCCAGGCATACAATAGGTCGGCAAAGGAAAATACCAACAGTCCAATCCATGGCCGGGAGAATGCGCCGCCTATAAAGTTACGCGCCAGCCACAAGGCAATGACCGCCATGACCAAGTCTGCCGCCGGATAGAAAGAATTGACGATCACATCCAGGGTTGGCGGAGTTGCTGCGGCCGCCGTGATCATGCGATGGATCCCCACAGTAAGTCCGGCCAAGGCAGCAGCGGCAATCGCGATCCATGTCCCCAGAACCCTGGAGCCAGGCTCAGCCAGGATTCGGAATTGGTGAATTAAGGACAATCCCAGAAATAAATAGGATGCGATCCAGAGCACATCTGGCAAACCAAGGGCGACTTCGCCCGCCACGATATTGAGATATCCCCACGCGACCTCGGCTCCGAACCACATCCACAGCGCGAGCGCGAACCAACCCCAGACACGGCGCGGTGGGTCCTGACGATCGTAGTGGTTCCAGATCAGGGTGGCAAAGACTGCCGCGATCAAGGAAGCCGCTTGCGGAACGACATTGGCAAAGAGGTTATTCCAGAAATTCGAAAATGGCTGGTACCAGTAAACCGCAATGTAGAACCCGAGCATTGCCAGGAAAAGGGTGCCGGCCATCCTTAGAATTCGTTGTGACGATTGCTTCGAGTTCCAGCCCAATCTCATGATTCAATCCTCCGTGCCATTCCTGCATGGTCCAGCCCATCCTGGTTATAGAAATACTTCTTGAGTAGATCGCGGCGGTGGGGATCCATTTTCAATAAAGTCTCCCACCATAACCCTTCGGCCATTCGCAGGCCTATAGCCTGGCTCGATTCGTCATTGAACCGGCGCATGATCGCAAGGTACGCGTTTCTCGCCTGCTGAATGCTTTCAAAGTAATGCCGGTTGGACAGCCCATTGATCGTACTATTCATGCGCCAGCCTTGATCCTGCAGCCAGGCCGATAACTGCTCACACAACCGTTCTGTCAAGGTGCGCCCGGCCAGCTGGCTGAAACGGTTGATCGCCATACGTACGAGCGGATTGAAGGCATAACGCAGCCGGTATTCCTGCCAGAGCTCGTGATCGCCGTCGCTGACAAACCACAGCACCTGGTAGTCTTCATTTGCAAGTGCGTTAGGGAAAGCAGAATCGGTGACGGAAAAACGTGACTCCCCACCCTCGATCGTCAGCTCTTCAATGATCGGAGTCGAATACCCGGCGATCAAATAAACTCTTTCGACCCTTTCCGACCGTATAGCTAGAACAATGGGCGATATTCCCGCCGCCCAATCCTGCACACAATCAGACAGACCTCCCCTGGTGCAATGGGACTGCTCCATTCCCAGGACCGGCGCTTCGTGAGCGATACGGGCCAGCCGCATAGCCTCTACCGATAGGTTTAAAAAGGCAATGGAGGCATCCGGGCGGTCCATGGCATAGGTCCAGGACTGCCGAGGGATGACCTCCATTTTATGATTGAGACAGCCATATAATCCGGTCTGCGTACCGTCCAGAAATGTCGAGACAAGATCCATCCCGGATGGATAGCGCAGCCGAATCAGGCCGGTAAATTGTTCCTGACGATACTCCTCCAGCAGGGTCCGTACAGTGCGCTGTGGAACCCTGAAATGCGTGTCAGGCAGGGTCGAAGTGAAGTCGGGCATGGCTCGTTATGGACTTAATCCTACGCATACAAGCGCCGCCCGTCAACGATTTTCAATCTACAGTTTACTTACAGATAATGTAGTTCCCCGGCCTGCTTTTCCAGGTCTGAGCGAAAATCTGGATGGGCAATGTTAATGAGCTGGCGGGCGCGCTGGCGGATCGTCTTGCCGTACAGGTCCGCTACCCCGTATTCGGTCACCACATAGCGGACGTGATTGCGGCTGGTCACTACACCTGCGCCGAGCTTGAGCATGGCGGCGATACGTGTAACCGGCGTCCCGTCCTTGAGGGTTGTAGTGCTGGGTAGGGCAATGATCGGCACACCGCCTTTGGAACGCGAGGCGCCATAGATGAAATCGAGCTGGCCGCCAACGCCGCTGTAAAGTTTGGGCCCAATGCTGTCGGCGCAGACCTGGCCGGTGAGATCCACTTCGATGGCCGAATTGACCGCGACCATACGCTCGTTCTGGGCGATGATGAACGGATCGTTGACGTATTCCGTGCGGTGGAACTCGATCAGTGGGTTGTCATCTGCCCATTCGTACAATTGCCGCGTTCCCAGCATAAAGCCTGCAATGATCTTGCCGGGATGCAGGCTCTTGCGGGCATTAGTCAGGACGCCTTCGTTGACGAGGTCGATGACACCATCCGAGAACAGCTCGCTGTGAACACCGAGGTCCTTTTTATTGCGCAGGTATTTGAGCACGGCATCCGGGATGGCGCCGATGCCCAGCTGCATTGTCGCTCCATCGGGGATGAGATCGGAAATAAAACCTGCGATCTTTTCGACAACTTCGGTGTTGCCCTCCTCTGCCATCGCCATCTCCGGGATCGGATAGTTTACCGGGACAATATAGTTCAGCCGGCTGACGTGGATGAAGGAATCGCCGAGCGTGCGCGGCATCTGCTGGTTGACTTCGGCGATGATCACCCTGGCCGATTCGGCTGGTGTCTTCGTCAATCCCACTTCCACGCCCAGGCTGCAAAAGCCGTGCTCATCCGGTGGGGAGACATGGATGATAGCGATATCAAGCGGCAGATATCCGCGCTTGAAGAGCAGCGGAAACTCGGAGAGCAGGACCGGAGTGAAGTCGGCGCGCCCCTCCTGGACAGCCTTGCGCACGTTATGGCTGATGAACAATGTATTGACGCGCAGGTGTCCTTCCATATCGGGCTTGACATAATCTGCCGGACCGATTGTCAGCGCCTGGCAAATCTCTACATTCTCGAGGTTCGGCGCGTACTCCACCAGTGCGGCCAGGCACTTTTGCGGCACAGAAACGTTGCCGGTCAGGAAGATGCGGGTGTTAGACTCTATGCACCTGACTGCTTCTTCGGCCGTGACGATCCGCGATTGATAGATGCTAGTCCAGTCCATCGCCGACTCCTTCGGAAAGGCGCGACAGGTGGACAAGCTCGCCATTGTGAGTGTTCACTGCCCTGGAGATCGCCTCATTCTCGGAGATGGCGGCGGCAACCCCCTTACTGGCAATCTCTTCGATGTAGGGCATCGCCGCATTGACAAAGGCGTGGGTTGCCGTCCGGGCCACCACACCAGGCATGTTCGGTACGCAGTAGTGAATGACGCCCTCTTCGATGTAGGTTGGCTGATCGTGCATGGTGGGACGTGAGGTCTCCGCGCAGCCGCCCTGGTCGATGCTGACATCGATGAATACCGAGCGGGGCTTCATGGCGCGCATGATCTCACGGGTGATCAGGATGGGTGTACGCTCGCCGCTGACAAGCACCGCGCCTACCACCACATCGGCATAGGCAGTGGCCTTTTCGATGTTGCGTTTCGTGGAGATCATGGTTGTCACGCATGGAAACCGGTTGTATACCTGCTGAAGTACATCCACACTTTTATCGATCACGGTCACATGCGCGGCGAGGCCAACAAAGGCTTCGGTGGCGTACATACCCACAACCCCGCCCCCGAGAATCACCACTTCTGCCGGAGGAACGCCAGGAATGCCACCGGGCAAAATCCCCTTGCCGCCCCAGTTGTTTTGGAGCAGGCGGGCTGCCACCGAAGCTGCCATTTTTCCACCGATCTGGCTGAACGGACGAAGGACGGGCAGTTCGCCATTCGCCGTCTCGATCTGTTCATAGGCGATGGAGGTGATTTTCTTTTCGAGGAGCACTTCCACTTTATCCTCGCGTGACGAGGCGAGGTGGAGCAGACCCAGGATGGCTGTATTGGGCCGCAGCCAGCCCAGCTCCTCCTTGGTCGGGCGGGCAACCTTGAGCAGCAGGTCGCCGCGCACAAAGACTTCCTCGGGTGAATAGACGATGCGCCCGCCGGCGTTCTCGAACTCGCGGTCATCGAACCCTGCTCCTACTCCTGCTTCATGTTCGACGTAGATTTGATGTCCCTGCTGGGTGAGGATCTCGACCCCGGCAGGGGAAAGTCCGACCCGCAGTTCGAAGGGCCGTCTTTCCCGGGGTATGCCAATGTTCATTTTTGCCTCCATCAAAAGACCCTAAGGGTTTCCCAAACCCTTAGGGTCTGATATTCCTGTTATTTCATATTCAAAACGTCACGAATGGACGGCAGCGCCCAGTCGATGGTTTCCTTATCGATGACAAGCGGCGGGGCGAAACGGATCACGTTGTCATGTGTCTCTTTGGCCAGGATGCCTCTCGCCTGCATCGCTTCACAGAAACGGCGCGCGCCTTTGGCTTCCGGATTCAGCTCGACGCCGATCAGCAGTCCCTTACCGCGCACTTCCTTGACGTGCGGGCTGGGAATCTCGGCCAGCTGTTCCATAAAGTATTCGCCCAGCTCGCGCGAGCGCTCCGAAAGGTTTTCCTCGCGGATGACCCGCAGAGCAGCACGGGCCACGGCAGCCGCCAGCGGGTTTCCACCGAAGGTGGATCCGTGCTCACCCGGGGTGAAGAGACCGAGAATGGCCTCGTCAGCCAGGACAGCAGAAACGGGATAAAAACCACCGGCCAGGGCCTTGCCAATGATCATCACGTCTGGACGGACGTCCTCGTGCTGGGCGGCGAACAATTTCCCGGTCCGGCCGAGACCGGTCTGGATCTCGTCGGCCATCAACAGGACATTCTTCTGCCTGCAGATTTCAGCCACGCGCTTGAGATATCCCGCTGGCGGGATGATGACCCCGCCCTCACCCTGGATGGGCTCGAGCAGGACGGCCGCAGTATTCGGCGTGATCGCGTTTTCGATCGCATCCGCATCGCCGTAGGGCACGTTGACAAAGCCCGGCGTGAACGGGCCAAAATCATCGCGGTACAGCGGCTCGGTGGAGAATGTGACGATGGAGATCGTCCTGCCGTGGAAGTTGCCTGCAGCGGTGATGATTTCCGCCTGGTGGCGCGGCACGCCTTTGACCCGGTAGGCCCATTTGCGGGCGAGCTTGAGGGCGGTCTCGACAGCCTCCGCGCCACTGTTCATCGGCAGGGACATCTCGTAACCGGTCATCTCGGAAAGCTCTTTATAGAGGAGCGGCAGCTGGTCATTGCGGAAAGCGCGCGATGTGAGCGTGACTTTCTTTGCCTGCTCGAGCAGGGCATTCAGTATCTGCGGGTGGACATGCCCCTGATTGACTGCCGAATAGGCGGATAGACAATCGAGGTATTTCTTCCCATCCACGTCATAGACCCATACCCCTTCAGCGCGCTCGATGACTACGTCGAGGGGATGGTAGTTGTGGGCGCCGTACTGTTCTTCGATGGCAATGAATTCTTTTGTATTCATAAAATCACCTTTACCTTTCACCACAAAGTCCACAAAGTGTCACAAAGGTATTTCCGATCCTTACGTCGTGATCCTTTGTGACCCTTCGTGGTGAGTTATCTTAAGCTACGCTAAATAATCTCGCCAGGATCGCCTTCTGGGCGTGAAGGCGGTTGTGTGCCTGGGGGAAGATCACGGAGTGCGGGCCGTCGGCTACATCGTCAGTCAGCTCTTGGTTGCGGTGGGCAGGGAGGCAGTGCATTACGATCACATCCTTGTCCGCTTCGCCAACGAGCTGGGCATTGACCTGGTAGGGTGGGAAAACCTTCTCGCGTTTGGCAGTCTCTTCCTCCTGGCCCATGCTTGTCCAGGTATCGGTGTAAATGACATGGGCGCCTTTGACGGCTTCATGCGGATCGCGGAGGAAGGCCAGTTTGCTGCCAGTCTCCCTGGCGATTTCGTGTGCGATCTCGACCGCCTTCGGTGTGATGTCATAGCCTTCCGGGCTGCCGATGGTAAAGTTCCAGCCGAGCCTGGCTGCGACGTGCATTAATGAGACAGCAACGTTGTTGCCATCGCCTACATAGGCCACATTCAAACCTTTTGCCTTGCCAAACTTTTCCTGGATGGTGAGGGCATCGGCCAGGCCCTGGCAGGGATGGTTGTAATCGCTCAAGCCGTTGATCACAGGGATATCGGACCACTTCGCCAGGTCGAGTACATGCTGGTGGTCGAAGGTCCGGGCCATGAGCGCCTGGACATACCCTGAAAGGACACGGGCAATATCCGCAATGGATTCGCGTTTGCCCAGGCCAATCTCATTCGGCGAGAGATAGAGCGCGTCGCCGCCGCAGTGGCGCATCGCCATGTCGAACGAGACGCGCGTCCGCAGGCTGGGCTTCTGGAAGATCATGCCCAGCACCTTGCCCTTGAAATAAGGTGGATTGCCTTTTTTGAAGTATTCTTCTTTCAGTTTAATTGCGAGGTCGAGCAGGTCCTGCACTTCCCCCGAAGGTAGATCAGATATGGCCAGAAAATGATTCATGCATACTCCTTTGCGACAAGTATAGTATTCTCGGTCAAATTTGACCCGTCTCAATCGTCACCCGCTGGGTGTGACATCCGTCAACGAGAGTGTACTTAATCTTATCATGCAGCTTCAACCTCCATCCCCAAAATGGGTGTTTTACTCTCGCGTGCCCCGGTTGGAATATTTCTACGAAGGGGCGTATAATTTCGCTTCCAGCCCATACCAACGAACCCGATCATACGTTAAAGAAATGTGAGAGCAGGCATTCCTTGTTCTCCTGTTTATTTGGCCTTGTGCGCCAAAAAAAAGAAATTAGGAGTATTTAATGAGTGAAAGAAACACACCAGGGCAAAACACCCTAATCGTGGTCGCCATCATCGGTGCCTTCGGCGGCATAATTGCCGCCTGCATTGGTTTAATTCCAACGATTCTTCCGATCGTCAGCCCCACGGTTACACCTGAAGCTCTCATCTTCACTGCCACGTTCACACCCAGTGACACTCCTATTCCAGAAACGCCTTCTGCCACAATCACCGCCACCGACTTGCCCACCCTGACCGCGACCCTTGAACCCTTACCCACGGATACACCCGTCACCGAAACCCCGACTACGACTGTGACAGCCATCCCGCCCGCTTCGGATATGGAAGCCTATGAAGGGACATGGATCAATGTGGATAAGGATCCTTCCTCCGACAAGGTCAGGCTGGTCGTCGCGCGCATCGAAGTTTCACAAACCGGAGATGCCACAGCCGACCTATCGATCTGCCGCGTCACAGAATCCGGTGGACGATATGTTCTTCCCCACCCAGCAACCGCGTCGATTTATGTGTTTGGCCTGGGCGCGGCGGACCTGACTATCCCCAGCCTGCCAGACCTGAAGTGGGCGATCCTGGTTCAGCGCACCGAGGAACAACTGGTTGCGACCGTCCAGGAATATGGTGCAAACAATCTTCTGCTGAACTCGGAGATATTCAACCTGGAGAAGGCCTCCCTTCTGGATCCGGCCAACCTTCTTCCCTGCCAGGAACCCACCAGCCAGTGATCAGGCTCGATGGCGAACTTTCTGCCAGTAGCGCAGCAGGCCGTCGGCGCTCATGCCAAGGGGGTTGGCCAGCTCATAGGCACGGACTACCTGCTCATCGAGACCGATCCGTTCGCCTTCCTTGATGACCCAATCCGTATAACTCTGGCGCAGCTCATCGATGGGGGGCTCGGAAGGCATCACGTCCTCGAGCCAGCGCGAGGCGGTTTCCAGACCTTTTTCCACCTCCTTTAAGTGCCAGACCACATCGCTGAACACACCGAAATGGGTCGGGGCGATGTACTTAAAATTTTCCCTGCGAAGGCGGGCTATGCTCGCATGCCAGCGCTCGAGGTGGAGCTCGGGCGGCGGCATCGGCACGCGCAGGTATTGGTAGCCTGGAATACGGACTCCCCCCACATCCCCGCTGAAGCAGACATCCTCGAACAGATAGGCATAATGATGCTCGGCGTGCCCGGGTGTATCGATGGCAGTGAAATGCAGATCACCCACGTCCACCGTATCGCCATCACGGAGGACCGTTAATTTCTCCACGGGCACCGGCAGGAATTCACCCCACAGCGACTCCATCCGGTCACCGTAAATCCGCGTGGCGCTGGTGATGAGTCTCTCCGGGTTGAGCATGTGTGGCGCGCCCACCGGATGGACATAAATCTGGGCGCCCTGCCGGGCCAGCCAGCCTGCCGCACCGGCATGGTCGAGGTGTATGTGGGTCAGCAAAACATGGGTGATATCACGGGGAGACAAACCCTCGAATTCCAGGCCAGCCTGCAAAGCGGGAAGCGTCGAACCAGGCCCACTTTCAATAAGCACCGCACCCTGAGCATGCCGGATCAAATAAGCCGCGATGGCGTGCGGCCTTCCCTGGAAGTTCAGGTCAAGTGTGATAACACGGGCTGACGCCATGACATATCCTTTGCAAATGTATTAGCTGAAAATTTGGACAGGGTATCAGAAAGGTCTGCATCGCAGTAGACGCGGCAGAGCGGAATATTCCGTTCCACGAGGGACTGGGCGAGCTCCTCATTGTTCATGCGGCTTCCAAATGATTCCACCATCAGGAGCACTACGACAGGACGGAGGTTTCGGCGCTGGAGGCTATCGACAGCCAGCAAGAGCTCGGTCCAGATCATGGGCGTGATAAGGATGGCGCTGCTCCCCTGGGGAAGCTGTCCCATCTGGGCTGTAACGAGGCCCGGCAGGGTGTACGCCCCCTCTGACTGCAGGAAGGCAAGCTCTTCGAGCACTTTGGATTCCTGCCTCTCACTTCGTTCGGCCGGGATGACCTTGTAGCTGCGATGGGAAGCCGTGACCAGTCCCACGGCGCGGCGCTGTTCGATAAAATAATGAGCCAGGGAGGCGGTAA
>DATAKV010000611.1:0-4200 GCA_036261375.1 Anaerolineales bacterium | reverse complement strand
GAACCCTCTCACTGGAACCTGGTAGACTGCGTTGCCATTGTCAGTTCCTCCCATAAAAAGACCGGCTCCACCGAAGGTCACTCCATTGCCCCGACCAGCCCCCTGCAGGCAGCACGCGTCGCGGATGCGCCGCGGCGGCTCGATCTCTGCCGCAGTGCCGTTCTCAACTGCGACTTCAATGCGTTCGCTTCCATCGTGGAGCTGGATTCAGACATGATGCACTCGGTCATGATGACGTCCACTCCTGCGCTGCATTACTGGAAGCCTGCCTCACTCGATGTGATGAACAAGGTTCGAGAGTGGCGGACCGAGGGTCTGCCTGCCTGTTACACCGTGGACGCGGGCCCCAACATCCATGTGCTCTGCCCCGAGAGCGAGGCACATGTTATCGAGAAACGCCTGCGTGACATCCCGGGCGTTCAGGATGTTCTCGTCGCCCGACCTGGCGGCCCAGCTCTGCTGATTGCGAATGGGGATTAAAGAGAAAGAACACAAGGATTAAATCGTTAAGCCTTGGTGTTCTTTGAGCCACCTGCCCCGCTGGTTTTCCGGGGTTTGTGTTTAAGGAACTTATTCCACGGAAATAATGAACTGATAATGGGGCTGGCCGCCCTCCTGCACTTCCACTTCCAAATTCGAATGTTTGCCGCGGATCACATCGGCGATATGGTTGGCTTCGGCATGGGTCAGGTTTTCGCCATAGAATAGTGTTACCAGCTCGTGCTCCTCTGCGTTCGCCTTTTCGAGCAGGGCAAGCGTGCCCTCCTCCACCGAGCCTGCGGAGGCGACCAGCTTGCCGTCCAGCAGGGCGATCACCTGGCCGGTCTCCACTTTCACCCCATCGATCTCCACCGACCGCGTGGCCACCGTGATCTCACCGGTCTTGACATGGCCGAGCGCCTTCGTCATGCGCTCGGCAACCGCATCCAGCTCACCATCGGGCTGGAGCGAGAGCATAGCCGCGAGTCCCTGCGGAATCGTGCGGCTCGGCACCACGGCCACCTTCTTGACGGTGACGTCCTTGGCCTGGTTGGCGGCCATGACGATGTTCTTGTTATTGGGGAGGATGATCACCTTGTCGGTTGGCAGATTTTCGAAGGAGGACAAAATATCCTGCGTGGACGGGTTCATGGTTTGCCCGCCCTCGACCACCGCGGCGACGCCGAGGCTGGCAAAGATGCGGCTCAGGCCCGCGCCCGGCGAGACGACGACCACCGCGATCTGCCCCGGCTCGACCGCCGCGAACTGGATACGGCCGGCTTTGCTCTTCTGGATGTCGTCCATCTGCGCCAGCAGGTTTTCCATCGCCACCTTGGTGATGGTGCCGATACCCATGATGTAATCGATGGGCTCGTAGCGCTTATCGAGCGGCACATGGATATGCATGCGGTACATGCCGTCGCCTTCGCCCACCTGGATGGATGTGCCCATTTCCTCCAGCCGCCCGTAGAATTTATGCAGGTCGAAATCGATCGAGGGGAGGAAATCCACGACCACTTCGTAGTCCTGGCCCTCCTCCACCGTTTCCATGGCGCCCTGCATCTGCATGCTCGAGATGGGCTGGACGGTCATGGTGGGCGTCTCCAGCGATTCGCCGTAAACATGGCGCAGCATGCCTTCGAGGATGAAGAACAGGCCCTTGCCGCCCGAATCTACGACGCCCGCCTGTTTGAGGACGGGCAGCATCTCGGGCGTCTTCTGGACCCATTCGTCGGCGGCCTTGACGGCGACCTCCAGAATGCCGATCGCATCGGTCGTGGACGAGAGAGCTGCTTCCGTTGCCTCGGCCACCCCGCGGGCAACGGTCAGGATCGTCCCTTCCACCGGGCGGACGACGCCCTTGTAGGCCGTATCGCGCGCCTCGGCAAATGCTTTGGCGAGCGTAGGACCGTCCAGCACGTCCACGCCATGCACCCCGCGCGAAAAACCACGCCACAGCTGGGAGAGAATCACGCCCGAGTTGCCGCGGGCACCCATCAGCGCGCCCCGGGATACCGCCGCCGCCATATCGCCGATGTTACGGTGACCGAGGTCCTTGATCTCGTTCCAGGCCGACTGCATGGTCAGCACCATGTTCGTCCCTGTGTCACCGTCCGGGACGGGGAATACATTTAATGCATTGACGGTTTGCTGGTTGGTGCGCAGCCAGGTTAGCCCCGCCTCCACCAGCCGCTTCATCGACTGGCCGTTGATCGATTGTTTGCGTAGCTTTTCTACACGTGCGGTATCCACTGCCATGAGGTTCCTAAGCTCCTAATCGAAATTACTAACGCGTAGTCCCGCCACGTGCACGTTGATCGTATTTACTTTCAGTCCGAGCGCCTTCTCCACCTGAAAACGGACCGTGTTTGCCACGCTCTCCGCCACCGAATTGATGCGCGTGCCGTATTCCACGATAATGTGGATCTCGATGTCGATATCTTCGCCGTTGTAGGTCACAGAGATGCCGTGCGTTGGGTCGCGCGTGATCGCATTGACGATCCCATCTGCAATGTTCTTGGGGGCCAGGCCCACCACACCGTACGACTGCAGGGTGGCATGGTAGGCAATCGTCGCCACCGCGCCCGGAGAGATGTGTATCCCGCCCAATGATGTTGTTTCTTCGCCCATAGGTTCCTCTTGTGTTTATCTGTTCGCCGGACGCCCTGCACGGGCAGACCGGTGAACCTGTCTATTTTAACATCCTGCCTTGAACAAGGTTACGTTGTATGGTAAAATGCCCTGCCTTCGAAAAAGGCGTCGAACCACGTACCACCGGAATTATAGCAAGAAAGGAAGTCCTTCAGAATGGCTAAATGTGCAAATTGCGGGAAGACCACCACCTTCGGGCATAACCGCTCGTTTTCCCAGCGCGCCACCAATCGTACCTTCAAACCGAACCTGCAGAAGACGATTGTGATGGAAAAAGGCCGCATGGTCCACAAGATCCTGTGCGCCAAGTGCATCAAGGCGATGGCGAAAACCGCCGCCTAGGGTTTGGTTCTTCAGGAAACAAGGATCACGACGCAGGTCGTGATTTTTGTTTTAATCTATCATCTGTCATTGCCCCGGCTGTGAGCGCCTATAGCGCCATCCCGCTTTGCGGGACTTTCGCCGGGGTTGCGAGGAGGAGCACAGCGACGACGAAGTAATCTCCTCGCTTCATGAGTATGCTTGTTGCCAGGAGATTGTCTCGTCGCTCCCTACCGGTCGCTCCTCGCAATGACATTTAATAGCGATTTCACTCCCGCCCCTGGACCCTCGGGATGCTTGAAGACGGCGGTCGCTGCGACGAAGGCAGTTGCGCCTGCCTCCTTCATGAGCGGCAGGGTGTTGACATCGATCCCACCGTCCACCTCGAGCCAGGCGGAGGAGTCAAGAGCATCCAGCAGTTTGCGGACCTCGGCAACCTTGGCAATAGCCTCCGGCATGAAGCTCTGTCCCGAATAGCCGGGGTTCACACTCATGATCAGGACCAGGTCTGCTTCAGCCAGAAAGGGCTCGATCTCACGGACCGGCGTTGGCGGATTGAGAACAATACCCGCGGTGCAGCCCAGAGATTTGATCTGTTTCAACGTCCCGGCGAGATCCGGGCAGGTTTCCACGTGGACGGTAAGTCCGCTGGCACCGGCTTTGGCAAATGCTTCGAGATAGCGCTCCGGCTGCTCGATCATCAGATGCACATCCAGAGGCAGCTGTGTAGCCCGGCGGCAGGCCTGAACGATGAACGGTCCCATGGTTATGTTCGGGACAAAATGGCCGTCCATCACATCCACGTGCAGCCAGTCCGCGCCGGCTGCCTGGACCGCAGCGATTTGCTCGCCAAGGCGGGTAAAGTCTGCGGAAAGGATCGAGGTGGAAAGTACGTTTTTCTTTGCCATATTAAAAATCAGGTGACTTTTCTGTCACCTGGTCAACGGGGATTGTAGAGGAAGAAGATGTAGATCCAGAACGGGACAAGCCCGCCGACCATGATGAGTGCAAGCAGGCCCAGGGCCACGGCCGTCCAATCCACTTCGGTAAAACTGACTTCCGTGATGGTCGTGGGAGGCGGCGCCGGTCGCGGTTCCGATCGCTGTGGGACCGTGGCCGGTACAGGCTGCGGCGCGGTATCCGGCTGGCGGTAGGTGGTCACGGCTTCGGGAGTCAAATTCAGAGCAGCCGTGGCCGGGATATCCTGCTGGGTGCCGAAGCGCAGCAGGACACGCCCTAGCTGGTCGG
>DATAKV010000602.1:0-1744 GCA_036261375.1 Anaerolineales bacterium | reverse complement strand
CACCCGCCACATACCGGAACTGAACATACCCATGCTGGGGTTTGCCGAGTAGAGAGTGGTGCTGTCAGCGGTCCAGTTCGGGTCGCCGCAGCAAATGAACGCCCCTTCAGCGCCGCTTAACCGTACCAGGGCCTTGCTTTCAGGATAATAGATCGCCGCAGATGCACCTTCATAGTAGGCCAGCGTGATCAAAAGCCTGCTCCCATCCGGAGAGTATTTTTCGGGGATATACAGCTCATTGGGGAACACGATGTCGCCGCTCATCTCCTCGGTATCGTTCTCAAGCACAAGATTATTCACACCTGTAGCCAAGGCGTACAGGTTCAAGCCCCGGTAGCTATAGGTAAGAGTCTGACCATTGGGAGAGAAGACAGGGCTGGAGATACGGTTGACGAAGGGATTGTTCACATCAATGGCCTCCCCTTCCACCAGCACGCGCCGATCCGAGCCATCGGCGTTAACCCGCAGCAGCTGGTTTTCGATCACATAGGCTACACTGCCATCCACCGGCGAGACGCCATAATCCAGCACGTTGACCGTTTCGGTCGTGACCTGGTTCCGGGTGGTGCCATCCCGTTCGATGCGGAAGACCTGGGTCAGCCCGGCATTGTCGGTCCCGAGATAATACAGGCTACGCGGCAGCAGCCCTGCAACCGGCTCGGGTACGAGGGTCTCACCGCCTTCGCTCGGCGGGGTGAGTGCCTGGAAGGTCAGGGCCACAGCGGTTGAAACGGCATCCGGAGATGTCGTAGGCGCGCCAGGGATCGGAGGAATGGCGCAGGCCAGCAGGGCGACGGCCAGCGCCAGAAGGGCCAGCAGGGGACGAAATTGTTTGTTCATACCTCTCCTCACAAGAAAATACTCGAAACAATAAAAGAACAATTCTATCTAAAACACACAGACACAGAGAGAACATCTCGGTGTCTGTGTCTCAGTTGTATCTGACTGAATGTAGACCGGTTTTGTTCCGAATCAGACCTGCTCGAAGCGCTCCACGGGAACAACGAACAGGGTGGCCCGTCTCTCTCCCGATGGAAGCGGCGGCAGCTTGCCGCGGACCAGCTCCAAGGCGGCATCTACCCGTTCGTCTCGCACACCGAGCAGGAGGGTCACCACGCCGCTGCGCAGAAATCCGCCGGTGGACGCCACACGTGTCACACGGTACTGGGCCGAGGTAAGGGCCTGGGTCACGGCATCCGAGTCGTTGTCCTTCAGGATCAAGATGATCATTTTCATGGGGCACGCTCCTGTTTAGAGTTCTTCAAAGTGTTCGACGGGCAGGGCAAAAACGGTCGCGCCTCCCACGGTCACAGGGACAGGGGTCGGCATGGGAAGAGGCGAGCCCTCCAGCGGAAGGGTCAGATATTCGATACGCTGGCGGCAGGACTCCTCCAGCGCTTTGATCGCTGCCTCTTCCTTGCCCGGGCGCAGGCCAATAAGCAGGGTGGCATTGCGCCGTCCGAGAAACCCGCCGGCGCTGGAGAGAAAGACCACAGGCAGGTCCAGCTGCTCGAGCGCACGCGTAGCCGTATCCATATCCTGGTCCTGGACCACGGCGAGCATCAGTTGTTTGATAGGTGAAGAGTTCATGGCCACCTCCGGCGCGAAGTTAAAACCATCTATATGCGATAGTATACAGGATACTTGCAATTGCACAAGCTACCAGCATGGCAGGCAAACCGCGTTTCGTCCACAACCTGGACGTTATGGGCGTCCTGGTTTTTTCAGAAAGAGTGGCGACGAT
>DATAKV010000597.1:0-2308 GCA_036261375.1 Anaerolineales bacterium | reverse complement strand
AGACGCTCATGATGCCGTCTGTCAGGTCGGAGTACTCGCCGAAGCTCCCGTCCACGCGGATGGAGATCATGGCATGACCCAGGGAGGGGGCCGTGCCGTGGTACCAGATTCCGTGTTCAACCAGCGCCACGCTCAAGGCTTTGGGATCCTCGTCGGGCCGGGCATTGGACCATTCTTCATACCAGGGCAGTCCCCACTCGTTTGTCTGCGTGATGAACGCGGCCACCATCGCAGGGACAAGCTCTGCCTGAATATAACGCTCGACATCCAACCGGGCAATCTGCGTAAAGGGATCCCGCAGGTCGGTTTGGAAGGGGATCATGTCGTAGTAGTAGATGACCAGCTCTTTGGGCGCCGCGCCGGGTGTGGCTTCCAGCACGTCCGGGAGAGGGACGCGCCATTGATTTTCCATCAGGAAGGCATAGTCATCGCTGAACTCCTTCAGGACATTGCCCTTTGTATCGGTGATCTGGACCCGGTAGGTAAAGTAATCCGTCGGTGTGCGGAATTTTGTATGCAGGGTCTCCAGGGTTCGCTGGAACACCACCTGGAAATCGAGTGAAGCCAGCTGCTGTGACCCGGGGGAGTAGGGGATGAACATCGTATCTTCCCAGACCTGGATGCGGTTAGACCGGCTGCCTCCCAGGTCGGGGTCGCCATGCTGGGTTTCGATGACAAGATGCGCATAGGCTCCGGTTGGCGGCACATCGACGTTTTCCAGAGAGACGATGAGGGTCCGCTCAAAGCCGGGTGTGGGAACGCCGTTCCGATTGAGGACCAGATGAGGGATTTCCTTGCCCTCTGCTTGCGGCGCGGATACCTCTTTACTGTGTTCCGACCGGAACGTAATGGTCGCTTCCGTCGGCGATCTGAGCGTCACCGTCATTGGGCGCGGCTCTGCGGCCGGTTGCGCGGCGCGCGATTCGGGAGCAGGATCGATCGCGCTCTGCGCGGGGCTGTTCATGTTGCCCTGGAGCAGGGAAACGATCAGGATCAGGTTAAGAAATAAGGCCGTACGCATGGGACTCTCCTCTTGTCTCTGCACCTATCTTATGCAGGAGCCGTCCCGTGACCGTCTCACAACGCGTCTCACAGCCAGCTTTTTATGGAAAATCCCGGTTTTTGCTGTCTCTTTTCAATGGTAAGATTGACAATATGCGCTTAAACCTTGCCTTAGCCCAGATTTCGACCCACCTTGGCGATGTCGAGGCCAATCTCGAAAAACATCTCGCCTTTATCGATAAAGCCAGGCAGCAAAAAGCAGATCTGGTCGTCTTCCCCGAACTGTCACTCACCGGATATGTCCTGCAGGATCTCGTCGCCACGGTCGCTCACCGGCCGGTGGAGGAGGATCCTGTTTTTAAGCACCTTCTCAAGGCCAGCGAAGACCTGGACCTGGTCGTCGGTTTTGTGGACGAGGACTCCCGTCACCGCTTCTTTATTGCCTCCACCTATCTCTCGGGCGGGCGCGTCCTGCACGTCCATCACAAGGTCTACCTGCCGACCTACGGCCTGTTCGATGAAGGACGCTTCTTTGCCTGGGGAGACTCGGTCCGGGCCTTCGATACGCGCTTCGGACGGGTTGGAATGCTCATCTGCGAGGACTTCTGGCATGCCTCACCGCCGTACCTGCTCTGGCTGGACGGGGCCGATCTTATGCTCTTTTCCTCCGCTTCACCCGGGCGCGGCCTGACCGGCCAGGACAAGCTGGATTCGGCACGCTGGGTGGAGCATGTCTGCAAGGCATATGCCAGCATGTTCACCTCCTTTGTGGTGCACTGCAACCGGGTCGGCTTCGAAGACGGCCTGCTCTTCTGGGGTGGGGCTACGGTCAATGACCCGAACGGCGAGCTGCTTGCCCAGGGTCCCTATTTCGAAGAGTCGCTGACTCTAATCCCGATGGACCTGAACCAGCTGCGCCGGACGCGTGCCCGGCTCCCGCTGCTGCGCGATGAGCGGACAAACCTTGTTCGCAATGAGCTCGACCGCCTGCTGTCAAACAACCGCTAGGGGATCCTATGAACCTTGATCTCACTATCAACACTGACCTTGCCCGCCAGATATTGACCAGCTTTATAAGAAGCGAAATCACCCGTGCAGGGTTCTCACGCGCCGTGATCGGGCTTTCGGGCGGAATTGACTCGGCCCTGTCCTTTGCCCTGGCCGTAGAAGCGCTGGGCCGGGAGAATGTCCTGGCGCTGCGGATGCCCTACAAAGCGTCCTCGGCCGATTCTCTGGAGCATGCCGGGCTGCTGATCGAGCAGTTCAATACCCCGCATGAAACGGTTGACATCACCCCGATGGTCGA
>DATAKV010000587.1:0-3597 GCA_036261375.1 Anaerolineales bacterium | reverse complement strand
TTACCTCCAGTAGGTTCGGCTTTTGTTCTAGTGAAACCAGAGATGGGAATGCGTGTGGTCGATACCAACTTGAATATCCAATCCGTCAGAGGAGACCGCTTGACCGGATCCGGCCGGACCGATGAGCCTTTTGTGCTCATCGAAAAAGAGGGCCAGCAGTATCAGCTGACTGCCCAGGCGGAAACCTCGCCTGCCCCCCTGGTGCTCGAAGGCGATTGGGAATTCCAAACCGAGACGGAGAATGCTCTGGTCATCGGCAAATGGCTGGCGGCACAGGAGAAACCAGGCACAGATCATAGTGCCTATGCGAAGCCAGTAGCGGACATAAAAGAGTGGCTGCCGATGGTTCCCGGCGCCTGGTCGTACCAGCTCCCTGCCGAGCCGGAGGCAGAGTATCCCATCCCGATCTGGTATCGCGTATCCTTCCAGGCCGATTACCTGCCTCCCCAAGTGAACATGATCGTGGATGGTTTTGCCGGTTCTGAGTGGGCGCTGTATGTCAATGGCAAGGCTGTCAAGTCTGTGCCTACGCGCAGCCAGGTCGATGCCCAGATGAAAGCCGTGGATATTACAACTTATCTGCAAGAAGGCGAAAACCTGATTGCTCTGCGGCTGGTGGTCACCACTCCGACCGATGGTCTGCTCGACCTGTTGAAGCTGACCGGCGAGTTCAGCCTGGATGTCCAGGGGGACGGCACTTATCGAATGCAGGCTCCACGCCAGACCCTCCAGCCCGCGCCATGGACTCACCAAGGCTATCCATTCTTTTCCGGACGGGCCGTGTACCGTACCCGGTTGGAGCTGCCCGAGCCGTTCAACGGCCAGCGCGTGTTCCTCGAACCGGAGATGCAGGATGATGTCTTGGATGTGCTGGTCAACGGCCAGTCTGCAGGCATTCGCCTGTGGGCACCGTACCAGGTGGAGCTTACCGAATTCCTGGAATCGGGTGAGAACACGATCGAGCTGCGCGTGGCGAACACACTGGTCAACATGCTCGAAGCCGTAGAGCGACCGTCCGGGTTGGGCGGCGCGCCAAGACTTGTCCCCTACCAGGAATTTACATTCGATCTGACGGAGGGATGATGAAACTCAAAATTGAAGACCTGACCGTTGAATCCTTCGCCCCGTTCGGTGAAGTGATCACACAGCCGGCCCGCGCCCAGGACGCGCAGGGCCCCGGCTGGACGTGGTGGGGCGAAAATCATACGATGGCAGGCGGCGACCGGAATTATGCAATCGGTTACCTCGATTTGCAGCCCGCCGAATTAAGCTTTAACTGGGCCGAGCGCCACATGCACAGCGATGAGCTGCTGATCCCCATGGGCGAAGACTGCCTGGTGTATGTCGGTCCGCCCGATTATCCAGATGAGCCGGATCGCCTGCCGGAGCTGGAACGCTTCCGCGTGTTCCGCCTGCGCCCGGGACAGGGTGTGCTGCTGGGCAAAGGCGTCTGGCACGGCGCGCCCATGGCTTTGGATAAGCCCCTTAACGTTGCAGTCCTCCTGCTCAAGGAAACGGGCAAGATGGATGGGCACGTGGTCCGGTTCGAAGACACGCCGGTTACGATTGAACGCTAAAGGAGTTTAAGATGCCTGTTGTAGATCGTAGGGAATTTGGCGGGCGCTTTACAGTTCGTGAGAACTCGCAGCGCCTGGCCAACTATCGCTATCTGGACCTGCAGATGATGGAAATGATCGCGGGCTGGTGCCATACCACGCCGCAGATCGCCTTTAAGGCCACGTTTGGTTATCATGTCTACGATCATGCCCAGGCTGCCGACCTTCTCGGCGAACGCCTGGAGCAGCTGCGCTCAACTCGTGACAGCCAGGAGCCCGGCACGGATGAGTTCGCCCGGCTTTGTGAGACCGTTTGGAAGCTGGACGATACGGTCTCGCGCCTGACGGCCGTGTACCGGGTGCTCGAGCCGCACCTGGTCAGCAGCTACGTGTACCACGCCGACGCGACCGATCCGCTGGCCGATACACCGACTGTGCGCCTACTGCGCCAGCTGGCAGCCATGGGGCAATCGCATGTAGCCTGGGGCCAGGCCGTCCTGGACGCGCTGACCCGTGACCCTGAGAAGCGCCGAAAGGCTGTCGAGGTTCAGGCGGAGATCGAAGCAAAGCTTGTCGAATCGGGCGGAGTCACCGGGCAGGGAATTGAATCCCACTGGCTGGCGTTCCACAGCACGCGCGAGGCCGACAAGCCCAAACCGCGTACCCGCCGCAGTGGACGCGTGTATCGCTTCACGAAAAGCTGTCCCCCTCTCGAGCATTCGATCGTCGAGGAGCCGTTCTGGTTCTCAAATGATCCAAAGGACTTCGAGAAGGCATACACCTCTGAAGACCAGTGGTCCATCGAGGGGTTCCGCCACAAATTCCACCAGCTGCTCTACGGCGAAGTGGAGACCACCGACCGCATGGGCAAGATGATCGCCGAGTTCCCCGACCTGCCATGGGAGATGCGCATGGAGCTCGCCCACCAGATGTGGGATGAAGCGCGCCACATCGAAGTGGTCGCCAAGGTTTGTGAAGAGGAGCTCGGTGCCACGCTCGGGTACGGTCCCTGGCCGCTCGCCTGGTGGTGGATGCAGAACGAATCCGATCCCATGCGCCGCATTTCGGTCACGAATAGCTGGGCAGAGCGCAACCTGATGCAGACGTTGCGTGAATGGCGTGAGAACGCCGAAGAACGCGGCTTCACCCGGATTGCCGAGCTATGCGACTACTTGCAGGCCGACGAGCTGACCCACGTCCGCCTGGCGACCGACTGGATCCGCAAGTTTACAGACGATAAACCTGAATACCGCAGCGAACTGCTGGCCTGGAGCCGCAAGGCTGTAGACGTGGTCCAGGGTTTTTACAACAGTGCCTATAGCGCCTCCGACAGCCCGGAGCCGCGCTTTTCCTTCCTGCGCGGCGGCGACAATGAGGATTACCGCACCGGCGTGCCGAGCAATGTGATCGGTGAATAAGGAGTAATATGACCCCAACAATGACGGGCCGTGAACGAATGCTGGCGGCCTTCCGCCGCGGCAAAGCGGACACAGTCCCGGTTTCCCCGGATATTTCGGCAATGGTTCCGGTCCGCTTATCGGGCAGGCCGTTCGATGAGATGTTCCTCGATGGTCAGCCGCACAACGGATATGCCTCCGCCAGCGTAGCCCAGGCGTATGTGGACGCGGTCAAATACTATGGCCTGGATGGCTGGTACATTTACGGATCCATGCGCGAGATCTCGCCTGAGGACCGCCCACACTGGCAAACCCGGCTGGAGCATCTGCCGGAAGGCGGGCAGATGAAATATCAGGTTGCTCAGACGCCCTATGGTGAACTGACCCAAAAGATTCTCTACCCCATCGGCGAGCCGCCCTGGGAAGAAGAGAAACCGGTCAAAGACCTGCACCGCGATTGGCCAAAACTGCGCTCCATGATGGGCGAAGACGGCAATTGGTGCTGGGAGAAGGCATTCCAGGACCGGGACCGCATCGGCGAGCTGGGCGTGTACTCGGTGGCGATCGGCATCCCGCAGGACTGGTGGTTCTTCCAGCGCGACGGCGGCTACAACGTCATGTTCTACGATTACGCCGATGATCCC
>DATAKV010000572.1:0-7788 GCA_036261375.1 Anaerolineales bacterium | reverse complement strand
ATCGTGCCGAGATCTGCCGGAGTGGTACAGCCTGTCGACGGGGCGAGCCCGCCGTGGGTGTTCAGGCGCTGGATGAAGGTAGTCCCGCTCAGCCGGTCGCCGCCCGTTGGGCCATCCTGGTGTCCGACGATCGTTACCAGAAGCCAGGGGATTGCGCCCGGCTCGACGAAGTCCGGGTCGCTGGAGGAGTTGCCGGGCTTCACCTGGCCCCAGGCTGTGCTTGAGTCCCTCGAGTCCTGCCACGCAGCGCGGATGGTGTGATCGCTGATCACCTTCGGATCCGTGTTCACCTCAGCCGGGTTGGGACTGAAGAAGTGGGTCGTGAGCTGCTTCCCTTCATCATCGAACAGCACAGCCTCGGGCGTGAAGAGCACAAACCTGACGCCCGTGCCGGAAGGGACACAGATATAGTTCTGGGTGCCGACGGCATGACCCACGAGGAAGAGCTTGCTGCCTGCGGGTACCTGAATATTGTCAGGCACGGGCGGCGGGGTGATCTGGCCAGCATACGCGGGTCCCGGCGAGGGGACCATGAAGGCCGCGGCGGCGACTGCCAACAGCACGATGCCTGCTATGCGAAAACGATCCACGGTTCCGGCCCACTTGGACTTCGATTTTGTGTACGACATTTTGTTTTCTCCTTTTTGGATGTTTAAGATGATGCCATTCTAAGATCCGGCACAACAAAAGACATCCGTGAAAATACTCAGATCTATGTTGTGGAATACTCAAATCTCGTACCAGGGACAGAGACACTTCGCTGGCGCGCAGAGTGACATACTATTCTGAATGAGAGGGACGTATAATGCAGGTGTAAAGCCAACTCTTGTACTCGAAGCAAATTGTCTTTATCTTGGATGCCCATCACAGGTACAGTCCATTATGATCTTCGACAAATCGGTGATTTGCACCGTCCTGATCGGTCGTGAGAACGATCTTCAGCGGCTGGATCGTTTATTAACCCAATCGCAGGAAGGGAAGGGCCAGATCGCGCTCATTTCAGGCGAGGCGGGGATTGGAAAATCGCGGCTGGTGAGGGAAACCAAAGCCAGGGCCCCACAGGGAACCGTGATCCTGGAGGGATACTGTTTTCAAACCGATTCCGTCCTGCCCTATGCTCCGCTCCTGGATCTCTTTCGGAACTTCTTTCTCCGCTCATCCCGGGAAGAGATCGCACAGGCGCTGGAGGCATCGGGGCAGCAGCTCCTGACGTTATTCCCCGAGCTGACCGCCGCGCTCCCGGACCTGTCGCCATCCGGGCCGCTCAACCCAAACCTGGAGCTGGAGAAACGGCGCCTCTTCCAGGCTCTTGCCGGGACGATCCTGGAGCTGGCGCAAAGAAAGCCCGTGATCCTCATCCTCGAAGACCTGCACTGGAGCGACTCGACCAGCCTTGAATTCCTGCTCCTGCTTGCCCGCCGGGTTTCCACCCAACCCATCTTGCTGGTCCTCACCTATCGCAGCGACGAGACCACCCCGGAGCTAACCCATCTTCTCGCCGAGCTGGACCGTGAACGACTTGGCACGGAATTCGCACTCCAGCCCATGAACCTACCCGAAGTGGGTGAAATGCTGCAGTCGATCCTCGACTCACCCCAGACCCCGGTCGGCAAGGATTTTCTCGATACCGTTTTTACCCTGACGGAAGGAAACCCGTTCTTTATCGAGGAAATCCTCAAGGCTCTCACCGCCGAGGGCGATATTTCGTATGCGGACGGCATCTGGGATCGAAAAGAGATCAACCCCTTACACATCCCCCGCACCATCCAGGATGCCGTGCAGAGAAGAATGCAGTGGCTGGACCAAGGAACTCTTCAGGCGTTGACGCTTGCCTCGGTGATGGGACGGCGTTTCGATTTTCGCCTGCTCCAGGAACTTCTGGACGTGGACGAGGCCAAACTGTTGGCTATGCTCAAGCAGCTGATCGCAGCCCAGCTCGTGGTGGAAGAGACCGCCGATCGTTTTGCATTTCGCCACGCCCTCACCCGCCGGGCCATTTATACGACACTCCTGCTGCGCGAACGACAGGCGCTCCATCGCCAGGCGGGGGAAGTCACGGAGCGGCTGTACGCAGCCTCCCTTCATTCACACCTTGCCGATCTGTCCTATCACTTTTACACCGCAGAGGAGTGGGAAAAAGCGCTGCACTACTCACAACAAGCGGGGGAACGGGCCCGGCAGTTGTATTCCCAGCGCGAAGCCATTGTCTATTACTCCCGCGCCCTGGTGGCAGCCCGTCATCTCGGCAGAGGGGTCGAGACCGAGCTCCTGAGCGCCCGAGGGCATGCCTACCGAATTCTGGGAGACTTCCGGTCTGCTCTGGATGATTTTGAGCGGGCCCGCAAAATGGCGCAGGAGCAGCAGGATGGAAGGGCAGAATGGCAATCCCTGAACGATCTTGGAACCTTCTGGACAGGGCGCAACTATCAACGAACGGGTGAATTTTTCCGCAAGGCCAAAGAACTGGCACAGAAACTGAATGAACCCAGATTGATCGCCAACAGCCTCAATAATATGGGCAACTGGTGTTTCGTCACCGGTCACACGGCGCAGGCGTTGGCGTGCCACCGCCAGGCGCTCGAATTTTTCGAAGCCGAGCAGGACGAGCAAGGCATGGCACAAACTCATTCCCATCTGGGAATGGCGAACCTGCATCACGGAGACCAGATCGCTGCGTATGAAGAATACCGGCACGCCATCCGGCTCTTTCGAAAATTGGATGATAAACATGAGCTGATCCCTGCCTTGATCGGAGCCTGCCATACCAGCTATGATGAAACAGACTTTATACCGCCTCAATCCCCGCTGGAGGGTGAGCAGCTGGCGCTCGAAGCGCTGGAGCTCGCCCGCCAGGTTGGCTGGGCTTCGTACGAGGCGTTTGCCGAGTGGGACATTGCACTTGGTCTGGCACAATGTGGATTTTTTGGAGATGCGCTCGCCCACGCCCAGGCCATGTTTCGGATCGCAACGGAGATCGAAGATCCGCAGCGGATCTCGGGAGCGTACTATGCGCTCGGGTACAGCTACCTGTTGATGCTCCAGGCTGAGCCTGCCATCCAGAATCTGGAGGCGGGACTCACGGTGGCAAAGGAATTCGGCTCCTCCTGGATGATCGGGAATACGACGACGGAACTGGCAAGCGCCTACCTGCTAAACAATCAGCCGGGTAGAGCGCGCACGCTTCTCGATTCGGTTCCGCTCCAGGAAACCGGTCATCTTACGCGAGCGGAACGGCGCATGCTCTGGGCAAAAGGCAATCTTTTGCTGGCAGAGAAGGAGCCCGCCGAGGCATTGCGGATCGCCAGACATTTACTTGCCTCGAAGCGCAGCTCCCAAACGACACAGCCGATCCCGGCCCTGCAGAAACTTGAGGGAGAGGCTTTGTTTGCCTTGAAGCAGTTCAGAAAAGCCGAGCAGGCACTGGAAGAGGCCAGGCAGGGTGCAAAAGAACGCGAGGCACTTCCTCTACTCTGGCAGATCCACGCCCGGCTGGGATGGTTGAACAAGGAACAAAAGAAGGTGGAAGAGAGCGAACGCGAATTTGCAAGCGCGCGGCAGGTCATTGACAGGCTGGGGGCGAACATTCAAGAGGAGTCTCTCCGGACAGATTTTGTTCAAGCTGCTCTGCGAAGCCTGCCAACGGAGCGGATTCCTTCGAAGCGTCGGCGTGAAGCCGAATCCTTTGGAGGCTTGACCCGGCGTGAACAGGAAGTCGCTCGCCTGGTCGCAGAGGGAAAGTCCAACCGCGAGATCGCCGGGGCACTGGTCCTCAGCGAACGAACGGTGGAAAATCACGTCGGCAATATCTTGATGAAGCTGGGGTTCGATTCACGGGCGCAGGTTGCTGTCTGGGCGGTGGAAACAGGTTTGCGCCCTTCGGGAAAAATGTAGGTACTCCATTCTTGAATAACTGAGTGTTTTCCACGATGGCATGCCATCGGCTTTTTGCTTTAATGACATCGAAACAAAACAAATCAAAAAGGAGAACCTCATGAACAAACGTTTCCAAATCCTCATTGCCTTTGCCGCGATCGCACTTTTCGCAATCACGTTCGGTGCCCTCGCTGTTCAGGCACAGCCATCCGGGCGAGCTGTCCCCGAAGCCAGCTATGAAGCCGTGCTCGGGAAATCTCTGGCCGATGCAGATGTAGCCGATTTCATTGCCAGCAATCGCTGCTCGGGTTCAGGTCCCTATCAACTGTGCAACGACGCAGGGATGGCCCTGCTGATCGGTGAAGGCCAGACGGTAGAGACTGTTTACCTCTATCCAAACATGATCGCCGGTTTCTCAGCTTTCAAAGGCGAACTGCCGCTGGGCCTGTCCGCGAACGATACCATGGCGACGGTTGAACACAAATTTGGTCTGCCCAGGGTCCAGCAAGCCCTTCAGGCAGGCTGGGAGCCGGGCCTGCCCGATGAAAGTGGAACACCCGACCATACCCATCTCTGGGCGATGTACGAACGGTACGGTGTGACAATTGTGTACGACTCACCCTCTGCAGCAGACAAAGGCGCGACGATCTACGCCATTCTGGTCAGCCGCTAGTTGCATATTTGTGAAAGCTACGTATAAAAAGCATTCAAAAGGAGAACCGAATGAACGTCCTGTCTGCTGAAATGACCCCTGAAATGGAAGCTCTTAAGAGCCGGCTGAAAGCCACCTGGATGTCGGGTGACTACGGACACTTTGCAACGTATCTGGAGGCGGGTGCGATGGAATTCCTGTCCCGCATTCGGATCGAGCCGGGAGCGCGTATCCTGGATGTGGCCTGCGGCGCCGGGCAAACCGCAATCCCGATGGCACGGGCCGGGGCCAAGGTCACCGGCGTGGATATTGCCACCAACCTGATCGAGCAGGCACGCGCCCGTGTCCAGGCGGAAAACCTGGATGCTCGTTTCGAGGAAGGGGATGCGGAAATGCTCCCCTACCCGGACGGCTCGTTCGACATCGTCCTGAGCCTGATCGGCGCCATGTTCGCGCCTCGTCCAGAGCTGGTGGCCGCGGAAATGAAGCGGGTCTGCCGGCCGGGCGGAAGGATCATCATGGCCAACTGGACTCCGACCGGCTTTGTCGGGCAAATGTTCAGGATCCATGGAAAGTATGCACCTCCGCCTACGATCATGCCGCCCCCGGTGAAGTGGGGAGATGAAGAAGCCATACGGGAGCGATTGGAGGCCGGGACCTCGCATCTTAAACTAAGCCGGCGTATGTATCCTTTTCGCTATCCCTTCCCACCCGCTCAAGTCGTCGAGTTCTTCCGTACCTACTACGGACCTTCCTATAAGGCGTTCGGTGCACTGGATGCTGAGAAACAATCCGCCCTGCGAGCGGAACTCGAGCAGCTGTGGACGGAGCACAACACCACCACAGACGGAACAACGTCGATTGAAGCCGAGTATCTGGAAGTGGTCGCCATTCGACATTGAACTTGAGAATGGGAAAACCCAGAGATACCCTATTCCTAAAACCCCGCTTGTTATGAGCGGGGTTTTGCGTTCGGCGCAGGTCTCTGCCCCGAGAAAATCCTTTGTTCTTTTTTCCATGGATATAATAGGGGCATGATACAGGTAATCACCGCCAGGATGCTCAGAGGTTAGCAGGTACAGACTAAAGCAAAATATGACCAAATATGTTGCTCTCTTACGAGGTATCGCTCCGACAAATCCGAATATGCGCAATGATCGATTGCGAGGGGTTTTTGGGAAGCTCGGCTTTGCAAATGTCAAGACGGTGATTTCCAGCGGCAATGTCATATTCGAAAGCCCATCCAGAAGTGCTGCGAAACTCGAAGAAACCATTGAAAAAGCGTTACCGGAACATCTGGGATTTACAAGCACCACGATCCTGCGAAGCCAGGGGCAAATAAAGCAGCTTGTCGATCAAAATCCTTTCAACGGAATGGAACATTCCCAAAAATCGAGCCTCAATGTGACTTTCTTAAAGAAGAAAAGGGGAAAGGATATAAAATTCCCTCACAAAATAGACAACCGGGACTATTCCATCCTTGGAATGTACGACGGCGCTATTTGCAGCGTGATAGACTTAACAGGCGCCAAAACGCCCGATCTGATGGTCTGGCTGGAAAAACAGTTTGGCAAGGAAATCACGACGCGAACGTGGAAAACTGTTGAACGAATCCTGAAAGCGATGGAATAACTGTCTCACGATCGGTAAAAGCACATGTAGAAAGGATAACGGTATGCAAAAGATCACGCCCCATTTATGGTTCGATAAGGAAGCCCGGGAAGCCGCCGAGTTCTATACTTCTTTGTTCCCTGACTCGAAGGTCACTCACATAACAGCGCTCCATGACACACCGTCAGGGGATACCGATATTGTCTCCTTCGAGCTGGCGGGACAATCCTTCATGGCGATCAGCGCCGGTCCTTTGTTCAAATTCAATCCGTCGGTGTCGTTCTTTGTGAATTTCGATCCATCCAGGGATAAGGACGCGCGAAACAATCTCGATCGGATGTGGGAGAAGTTGTCGGAAGGCGGCTCGGCACTGATGCCCCTGGACAAGTACCCCTTCAGCGAGCACTATGGCTGGGTACAGGACAAATACGGACTCACCTGGCAGCTTATTCTCACCAATCCCGAAGGAGAAGAGAGACCTTTTATCATTCCATCGCTCCTGTTCGTGGGAGAGGTGGCCGGTCGCGCAGAAGAGGCGATCAACCATTACCTCTCGATATTTAAAAACTCAAAAATGGGCGCCCTGGCCCGCTACGGAGCCGGACAAGAGCCGGACAAGGAAGGTACGGTCATGTTTGCCGACTTTATGCTGGAAGGCCAATGGTTCGCGGCGATGGATAGCGCACAGGAACACAATTTTGCCTTCAACGAAGCGATCTCCCTTTTGGTGGAATGCGAGACCCAGGAAGAGATCGATTACTTCTGGGAAAGGCTCTCCGCCGTTCCGGAAGCTGAGCAGTGCGGCTGGCTCAAGGACAAGTTTGGCCTCTCCTGGCAGATCTCACCTGCCGCACTGGATGAGATGATGACAAGCGGGACGCCTGAGCAGATCGACCGGGTGACGCAGGCGTTCCTGCCGATGAAAAAGTTCAATATTGCCGAGCTTCAAAAAGCGTATGAAGGTACCTAAAAACGGATCTAAGCGGTAAACGGAGTATACGTACTTAGCCCTTCAGGAGCACACACCTGTCCTGGCACCGTACGCCATTGCGAAGCCGAGCAGGAGGACAGGTGTATGCGGGACGCACACCGCCTGATTTGCCTGGCAAATCTGGGTTCGGTGCCGAGGGCTCTCCTGACTTTACCCGCGCACCCGCAAGACTGCGGGACAGGTGGCAGCGCCTGTGATTTTCTCACACAGGCGGGAAACCAACTCTACGTACTCTACTGGATCCGTTCTTCTTGATTTGAGGTACGGCTTTTTTGATCCGATATGATTTATCCATCAGAGGGAAGTACCTTAATCAGTGGTAATAGCACAACAAATCGCGTACCTTTACCGGCGCGTTCAGCCCAGATCTCCCCGTTGTGGTTCTTGACGATCGCCTTTGCAATAGCCAGGCCCAGGCCATTTCCACTGTAACCAGACGCATTGCGACCGCGCTGGAAACGTTCAAACAAATGGGGCAGATCCTCGGGGAGCAGACCGATGCCCGTATCTTGCACCTGGATTTCAACGTTCGCATCCCGATCTTCCAACCGGAGTGACACCTGCCCGCCTGGCTGCGTGAACTTGATCGCATTATTGAGAAGGTTCCCAAGGAGCTGTTCGATCTGAGTTTCATCACCCCGAATCGGGAAGGGTCCGGGTG
>DATAKV010000556.1:0-3890 GCA_036261375.1 Anaerolineales bacterium | reverse complement strand
GACACCAACTGCCTTCAAACAGGGAATGATCAGGTCTTCGACCAGCACTTTGTTCTCCTCACTGATGTGGTAACTGATGAAAACTTTCAGCCCCGGCTCTGTAAAGAAAGTGTGTTCAGATTCGCCTATCAACCAGTCGATATCCCCGTTGACTTTGGCGTAATCTTCGAAAGAGCCGATATCGACCCAGGGTGCATCGGTATGATAGGCAGCCACCCGGTCCTGATGGATCAGACGCGTGACGATGTTCCCCATTACGTCCCGGAACTCGGATTTCTGCACTTCTTCCTCCGTAGACGGGAGACCCCCACAAGACTTCACCACACTTTCCCCATTCAGGCAGAGCATGCCAATACCAATCTCGCCCGTGCCCTTCCAGGGCGGCTTTTCGTTGAATTCCCGGACGAAGCCCTTCCGGTCTACGCTGGCAACACCCTTGGGGATCACATATTGATGGGAGAGGGCCAGGGTGGCTGCGGCTCCCTTTTCGTGATGTTCCTTTAGTAGTTCCTGCACATTGATCGTACTGATGATATCCCCATAATGGATCAGGAGCTCACTCTTTTGCAACTCCAGCTCTTTTATAGCCCAGAGCAGGGCATGACCGTTTCCGGAACAGTTTTTAGGATCTGGCTGATGGCGGATGTGAACTCCAAAGCGGCGGCCTTCACGGAAATAATTTCCCACTTCGCCTGTGTTCGCCCGGCTTCCGAGAAGGACAATATCGCGGATGCCCTGGCGGCGCAAATGATTGACAATGAATTCCAGGACGGGTTTTCGACTACGGCCGATCGGAAGCATCTCCTTGCGAATGAGGTAGCTCAAGGGCCGCAGACGTGTACCTGATCCTCCACAAAAGACCATTGCGACAACGTTTTCCATGTGACCTCCTCAGTGTGGCCTGCATTGCGAAACTCTATGGGTTTCTTCCACCAAGTATATGAGCTGGATTATAAAACCAATACGGTAATTTGTCCTTCCGTAATATGAATCTAACGATCCTGGCCGCGAACCTGAATCCATATCTCTGCGTTGGAGGTCTGCAGGCTGATCTCCGAAAGTTGCCGAACGAACACATCGGCGAGGTTCAGGGCCTCCTTCGCCAGGGTCGTTCCCACGGCGATCACCCGCATGCCCGCCGCCTTGCCGGCCTGGATCCCTGCCGGGGCATCCTCGATGACCACGCACTCCGCCGGGTCCAGGTCCAGGCGCCGGGCGGCGAGCAGGTAGCCATCCGGGGCGGGCTTGCCGCGGGTCACATCGTCGGCGGTAATGAACACTTCGGGTGCAGGCAGGCCTACGTGAGCCAGCCGGGCACCGGCGACGCGTCGTGTACCGGAGGTGACGATCGCCCACTGCCGCGCAGATAACTGGCTTAAAAGCTCAGAGGCAGTGGAATAGGGCCTCACGCCGTCCATATCCAGGATTTCCTCCTCCTCCAGGGCCTGGAACTCCTCCTGCAGCGAAAGATGGGGAGCGACGATCCGGATGGTCTCGTCGGCCCGGCGGCCGTGCATGACCTCGAGCAGAAAGTGCGGATCGATATCATGCTTGCGGCTCCAGTCCAGCCACAGGCGCTGGACCCGGGTGGCCGAGTCGACCAGGGTGCCATCCAGGTCGAACAGGATGGCTTTGCATTTCAAAAGGGACATGTGTACTTATTTTCCTATTAATTGTTTGCTTCCAGGCGGTTGAAATTCTTTTGCACCAGGTTCACACTTATGATAACATGGGAAATATGCGGACGATCCATTTCTATCGCCTTCCCAAGGGTCAAAGTCCTGTTGAAACATTCTTGAATTCCTTAACTGGCAAGCAGGCACAAAAGATTTTATGGGTCCTGCAGTTGATCGAGGAAGTAGAGACCGTCCCTCGTCAATACTTCAAAAAGCTGGTGGACAGCGAAGGTATCTGGGAGGTCCGCATCCAATTCGGAAATGATATTTTCCGATTACTCGGATTCTTTGATGGCGGTGCATTGCTCATCTTGACCAACGGTTTTGCTAAAAAGAGCCAGAAAACACCACCACAAGAAATTGAGCTTGCCATCCGTCGTAAGCAGGATTATGCAGCAAGGAGAAAAAAGCCATGAGTGATGTTAAACGATATGTTCAAAAACGAGCGAAGCGAGATCCTGAATTTGCAGAGAATTATGAGTCTGGCTATGCAGATTTCAAAATCGGGGTTGTCTTACGTCAAGCAAGAGAAGCAGCGGGTCTCACTCAAGATGAAGTCGCCCGAAAGCTAAAAACAAAAAAGTCAGCAATTTCCCGTATTGAAAATCATGCCGATGATGTCAGGTTATCCACGATTCGCCGGTATGCAAAGGCCGTTGGTGCTAATTTACAAATCAGGTTATCGTGTTCGCAAAGAGGATAGGCGGGCCAAAAAAACGCCTAACAATACGATCGATGGGTTAGATCCTGCGCACCTGGACGATGATCGTTCCCAGGCTGGCTGCGATCAATCCAACGGCTTCCTTGCCGCTGATCGTCTCGCCCAGGAAGAGGACGGCAAAGATGGCGACCCAGATCAGCATCGTCCCGTTGATGATGCCTGATTCCATGGCGGTCAGTGTGCGCAGGGTGTGGTTCCACAGGGTGAAGGCAAACGCCGTATTGACCAGGGCCAGCCAGAGCACAATCCCCCAGCTGCGCAGGTCGAGTGTTGGATTTGGTTCGACGGCCATGCCTCCGACCAGGAGCAGGACCGAACCGACACCCATGCTGATCACCGTGATGACCAGCGGACTGTGGCGGCTGAGGCGGTTGATGTCCCGGCCCAGAATGGAAGCGAAGGCATTGGCCAGCACCCCGGCGAAGGCGACGACCAGGCCGAGCGTCTGGTTCCGGGGGATATCGACAGGATAAAAGTAAATGACCGCCCCCAGCACCGCCAGGCTCATGCCGATCCAATGGAGCGCCTGCGGCCGCTCAGACAGCAGTGCCGCTCCGAGCAGCGCGATCGCAACGCTGCTGAAGCTCCACAGCAGGTTGACGGTCACGGCCGGGAGATAGGCCAGCGCAACGAAGACGGCTCCCTGGGTGCCGGCATACAGCAGGATGCCGAGCAGGATGAAGCGCAGCCAGTCGTTCCTCGAGAGCTCTTTCAGCTCGCTTCTCGAGCGGTTGAAAAGCAATACCGCCAGCAGGCAGAGGAAGGCCAGGAAATAGCGCAGGCCGGCAAAGGTCACCGGCGGTATGTTCTGCAGGCCGATCTTGACGAACACCCAGGAGGTGGCCCACAGGAAAACAACAAATAAGGCTTGCAGGACTGCGATCGAATGCGGCTTCATTGGTAGTTTCGTTAGTGACCCATATCGTCTTTCAAACGCTTACTCTGCCAGTACATCCCCGCTGCTGCTGATCAGAGTTCCGACATCCTCGCCGTTGCAGATCCGGCCCATGCTTCCGGGCGTATCGAAATCGAATACGTGAATGGGCAGCCCGTGATCGCGGGCTAACAGGACAGCCGACTGGTCGAGCGCCCGCAGGTTCTCCCGGATGACCGTATCGTAGTTGATCTGCATGTAGCGCCGGGCCGTGGCGTCACGGCGCGGGTCGGCGGTATAGATCCCATCGATGCCATTCTTTGCCGCCAGGATCGCCTCGGCCTGCAGCTCCAGCGCCCGCTGGACAGAGGGGTAATCCGTCGTGACATATGGATTCCCCGTCCCGCCGGCCAGGATGACGATGTGGCCGTGTTCCAGGTGGCGGATCGCCCGCAGGCGGATGAAGGGCTCGGCCACCGAGTTGATCGGAATGGCCGTCATTACCCGCACATCGGCCTGCCCCCGTGATTTCAGGACGCCCCTTAACATCAAGCTGTTGGCTACTGTTGCGATCATGCCGATGTTGTCGGCTTCGGCGCGCTCGATGCCCCACTGCTCG
>DATAKV010000547.1:0-2639 GCA_036261375.1 Anaerolineales bacterium | reverse complement strand
ATAAAACACCATGACCAGTTTGTTGCCGACATGCTCAAAGATAAGGACATTCGGGAGTTTGTCTATTAGCCCCTGGTGATTTCGAATATAAAAGGCTCCTGTGCGGAGCCTTTTATATTATTTGGGTTCGATATTTCCGTTTGCATCGGTGGACGTATCGGTTTCGTCCGCTTTAGTGGTGAGCCCGTCCCGAAAGGCTTTGATGCCTTTGCCGAGCTCTCCGGCGATCCTACCGATTCGGCCGGGTCCGAAAAGCAAAAGTACTATGACCAGAATGACGATCCATTCCGCGCCTCGTGGTAATCCAACCATGTGTTACTCCTTTACTGAATATCATGCTTATCCTACCACAAAATTCAGGCCTTCGCCCGCTACAACTCCCGGCGGTAGAGCAGGCCTTCGATGAAGCGGATGACACGGCGCACCACAGACCGCAGCCGTGCAAATCTGCGGTATTGTTCGGGACGGACGTGCCGCTTGCCCGGGATCGGTCCGGTCCATTCGGCAGCCACAGCACCCCAGGTCAGCCCCGCGCCGAATCCCACCATCACCAATTTATCGCCAGTCTTGATCTGACCTTTTTCGACGGCCTCCACCATCGCAATCGGGATCGAAGCCGTGGAGGTATTTCCATAGTCCTGCAAATTGACAATAAAACGGTCCATCGGGAGTTTTAGTCCGCGCGCCGCCGCTTCGATGATGCGGATATTCGCCTGATGCGGGATGATCCAGCGCACATCGTCCAATTTCAGGTCTGCTGCATCAAGTGCTTCCTGGGTTGCGGAGGCCATCACGCGCGTCGCGAAGCGGAAGACTTCCTTGCCATCCATGTGGATGTAATGCTTCCCATCATGGACCGTCATTTCAGTGGAGGGATAGCGGCTTCCGCCTCCGGCAATCGTAAGCAGATCACTGCCCGACCCGTCAGAGTGCATCACCGCAGAAAGCACCCCCCCGGGCTGGTCACTGGCCTGCAGGACAAACGCACCGGCTCCATCCCCAAACAGGATGCAGGTGTTGCGATCTTCCCAGTTCACAAAACGCGAAAGGGTTTCGGTACCGATGATCAGCGCGCTCTTGATCGACCCACTGCGGATCGCCTGAGCGCCCATGTTCAGGGCATAGATAAATCCAGAGCATGCCGCCAGTAGATCGAATGCGCCAGCCTTGGTCGCGCCCAGCTGGTCCTGGACAAGGCATGCCGTAGCCGGAAATATATACTCCGGCGAGGAGGTTGAACAGATAATGAGGTCAAGGTCGGTAGGCCGCAGGTTGGCAACGGTCAGGGCTTTGACAGAGGCATCCACCGCCAGCGTGGACGGGAACTGGTCCTCTTTCGCGATATGGCGCTGGTGGATGCCTGTCCGCTCACGGATCCATTGATCGTTGGTGTCCACCGTCTTGGAAAGTTCTTCGTTGGTCAATACCGTTTCAGGCGCGGACATGCCCCAACCGGTAATATGTGCATACTGCATGGCTTGCTCCTGTGCTTTCCAGTGCACCAGACTGCAGGCGCGCTGAATAGACCTTTATTCTTCGAAACGACCGATCACGAGGGTCGCATTGTGGCCGCCAAAGCCAAAAGAATTGGACATGACATTCTTTGGCAAGGCTTTGCGTGCCTGGTTGGGCACATAATCCAGATCGCACTCCGGGTCGGGGGTATGGTAATTGATCGTTGGAGGCAGGATTTCGTCGCGAATGGCCTTGATGCAGAAAACGGCTTCCACCGCACCGGAGGCACCCAGTAGATGTCCTGTCATGGACTTGGTAGAGGACACGGGGATCTGGTAAGCCTGCTCGCCAAAAACGGTCTTGATCGCCGCGGTTTCACTCTTGTCATTCAGCGGCGTCGATGTGCCGTGGGCGTTGATATAGTGGATATCGTCGATGGTCAGCCCGGCATCTTCCAGCGCCAGTTTCATGGAGATCGCCGCGCCCGCACCATTCTCCGCAGGTGCCGAGATGTGGTGGGCATCATCCGTGGTGCCATACCCTTTGACCTCAGCCAGGATCGAAGCCCCGCGTCCCAGCGCATGCTCGAGAGATTCAAGGATGAGAATGCCTGCCCCTTCCCCCATGAGAAATCCATCACGGTCCTTGTCGAAAGGGCGGGAGGCAGCCTGGGGATCATCGTTGCGGGTGGACAGGGCGGTCATCACGTTCATCCCCGCCATGGCAACCGGCACAAGTGCCGCCTCCGAAGCACCCGCGATCATCACATCTGCAGCACCGCGGCGGATCATCTCCAATGCTTCACCGATGGCATTGTTGCCGGAAGCACAGGCCGTCGCCAGGGCCATGTTCGGGCCGCGCGCACCGCAGCGGATCGCCAGCATCCCCGGCGCGCTGTCCGAAATCATCATCGGGACGAGGAATGGGCTGACGCGATCAGGGCCGCGCTCACGCATAACCTCAGCCTGTTCGAGCAGGGTACCGATGCCGCCGATCCCCGTGCCAATCACCACACCGACCCGGTCGCGGTTGGCTTCTTCGATCTTGAGTCCCGACTGGTTCAACGCTTCCTGCGTTGCAGCAATGGCAAACTGGGTAAAACGGTCCATCTTACGGGCATCCCGCGTCCCAAACAGGGCCGCGCCATCAAATCCCTTTACTTCGGCGGCAAACTGGGTCTTATG
>DATAKV010000543.1:0-3002 GCA_036261375.1 Anaerolineales bacterium | reverse complement strand
GATAAGCGCATCGCCGTCCACGCCCATCGAGCGCGCCAGCCGCTCGGTCAGGACGGTGACACGCTGGGTGTGTCCCTCCGTTTCCTTATCCTTCAGATCCAGGGCACGCACCCAGCCTTCCAGGGTCGCCTGGTAGGCCTTTTCCAGCTCGCGGTTGCTCTTCTGCAGCCGGTCGAACAGGTCGGCATTGTCGATCGCTACTGCTGCCTGGTTTGCAAACGCCGAGATCAGCTCGAGATCACTCTCGCGGAAGAGACCGGACCGGACGCGGTTGTCCACGTAGATCACGCCGATCAGCTGGTCCCGGATCTTCAACGGCGCACAGATGATGGAGCGGAGCTGGTGCGCCGCAATGCTGACCTGGTCCACGAAGCGCGGGTCCTCCTGGGCATTCGTGGTCAGGACCGGCTCGCACGATTCGGCCACTCTGCGGACGATGGTCCGGCTGAAGGCAAACTCTTCTTCGACCAGGTTGATATGGGAGATCCCCCGTGCAATAACAGGCTTCAGTTCCCCGGTCCAATGACGCAGCATCAGAAAGCCGCGCTCGGCGCGCATCAATGTGATCAGTGAGTCCATGACTTCTTCGAGAACCCGTTCCCGGCCCAGCGAGGAATTGATCATATCCCCGACCCCCATCAAAGCAGATAACTGGCTGCGGCGGTCCATCAGCTGGTCATTTACTCCGATCTCCAGCCGATTCAGCGTTTCGGTGACGCGGGTGATATCCTGGATGGCGGTTGAGACGATCGGGTTCCCCATCAGCGTGAGCTTGGCAACCACAGATGTCAGCATGGAGTTGACATCCTGGATCTGTTTATGAAGTGAAAGAGGGTCTGCAGTCTGTATGGTCATGAAATCTCCGTGTTTTGACAGGTCCCTGCCAGGCCTATGTCCTACTTAAGTCACCCACGTCGTCCATCCGGGAGGTATAATCGGCGCTCGTGGATATCAAAGCCTACCTTTCGCGCATCGGATACGCCGGGCCTGTAAAACCAGACGTCCAAACTCTGCATGAGTTACAACGCGCCCACATGCAGCACATCCCCTTTGAGAACCTGGATATCGGTTTGAAACGTCCAATTCGTCTGGACAAGGGAGCCCTATGGGATAAGATCATCACACAGAAACGGGGTGGATTTTGCTATGAGCTGAATGGCCTGTTTGCCCAACTCCTGCAGGAGATTGGCTATCACGTGACCTATCTCAACGCCCGCGTCTTCGACCGGGAGGGGACTCTCGGCATCGACTTCGATCACCTGGCGCTGCTTGTGCAGGTACCCAATCAGCCCGGACGCTGGCTGGCGGATGCAGGTTTTGGAGATTCGTTCACTGAGCCTTTAAATCTCGAAGAACGAGGGGAACAGGTTCAAGGTTTGCGGGCATACCACCTGGAACAAACTTCGGATGGCTATACGACCTGGCAAAAGAATTACGATGGCTCCTGGGAACGGCACTATTTCTTCGATTTGCAGCCTCACAGATTCCCCGATGAATTCTTGTCCGGCTGTACCTATCACCAGACCTCCCCGAAATCCAGTTTTACCCGGTGGAGTATTATAAGCCGCGCCACTCCCACAGGGCGCGTCTCCCTGGAAGATGGCTGGCTGATCCTGACCGAAGACGGTCAGAGAACAAAACATCCCATCGAATCCAGGAAACAGTACGATGCTTTGCTAAAGCAGTATTTCGATATCACACTCGAAGGTGACCTATGACAGTTGAAAATTATCTTGCAGAGGCAGGCGCCTTGGCAGGCCTGGCCGGGGTGCTGGCCGGGTTTTCCCTGGCCGCGGTCGTCCAGCTTCTTACATCGAACGACGGGGGCAGACTTACGACAGCCGGAATCGTGGTTTTCTCGGCGGCATCCGTCATGTTCCTCTATTCGTTGATCGTTGCAGTGTTATCTTTTTCTGCTGCGGCAGAATTGAACACCGTTCCGACGGAACTCGATAATCTGAACGTGGGGGCATTATTGATCCTGTTCGCCGCCATCTATGTCTTTGTCGGCGGCATTGGCATGGCCGGCTGGATGCGCTCCCGGATCGCCGGCATTCTAACCACATTCTTCGCCGGCATTTCCACCTGTCTGATCACGTACGCCATCGGGTCGGTTATCGCACTCTTCATGTAAAAAACTCGGAGTTTTGAAAACTCCAAGTTCTCCTATTACCGTATCTTGAACATCTGCATCAGCTTCATGGCCAGGTTCAGATCCCCGGCCAGCTTGATCTTGCCCTGCATGAACGCCTGCATGCCGTCCAGCTCGCCGGTAAAGATCTTGACGTAGTCGGCTGAGTCGGCGGTCAGGGTCATTTTGGGGGTGGGATGGATGCCGCGCGACACATCCACCTTCCCATCCTTGATCACGGCGACCCATTCCCCGGCCTCCGCGCCGGTGAATTTGAATTGAATGACGGCGTCCAGGCCCTGTGCCTTTTCCGGGATGAACGCGCCCGGCATTTTTTCCATCAGTTCCGATACTGTGAGGGGCATAACTAGTCTCCTTTTCTTTATCTCGCAGGGAACGGCGGCTGCCGTTCCCTGCGAGGTTAATTTTGTAAATTCTCGAAGATCGCCGCCGCGCCCATGCCGCCGCCGATGCACATGGTCACCATGCCATATTTCGATTTGCGACGGCCCATCTCGTAGACCAGCTGTGTCGTGAGCTTGGTCCCGGTGCAGCCCAGCGGATGACCCAGGGCGATCGCTCCGCCGTTGACGTTCACTTTACTCTCATCCAGCTCCAGCGTATGGATCACAGCCAGCGATTGGGCGGCGAAGGCTTCATTCAATTCTATCAAATCGATCTCATCCAGAGTCAGCCCGGCCAGTTTCAGCGCCTTGGGGATGGCAACGATCGGACCGATACCCATCAGCTCTGGTGGGACGCCACCGGCGGCAAATGAAACAAATCGGGCCAACGGCGTCAGTCCCAATTGCGCGGCTCGTTCGGCGGACATCACCATAACAGCCGCCGCTCCATCCGACATCTGCGATGA
>DATAKV010000536.1:0-3024 GCA_036261375.1 Anaerolineales bacterium | reverse complement strand
ATCATCCGAGAGAATTTGAATTCAAAGGAATTCTTTATCAACAAGGCCATCGGCTGGTCGCTCCGGCAGTATGCCCGAATCGACCCGAGAACCGTGACGAAATTCGTCAAGTCCACGCCGCTTCATCCGCTCAGCCGGCGGGAGGCGATGAAACATCTTGAAGATTGATTAGGTCTTCCGGTTTGTTCCGCATAAAATCCGCCACTTCGGCAAAGCGCTTTTTGAGCAATTCTGCTATATGGGCATCGAGGCCGCTTTCGTCCAGGGCTTTGTTCATGCACCATAGCCACTGATCGCGTTCCACCGATCCGATCGGGAACGGCATGTGCCGCATCCGCAGCCGGGGATGGCCAAAACGCTCCACGTATAACTGAGGTCCGCCAGACCATCCGGAGAGAAACAGAAACAACTTCTCACGGGATTGTTTCAGGCTGTTGGCATGAAAGCTTCGGATCCGCTCAACTTCTGGAGAAGAATCCATAATGTCATAGAACCGGTCCACCAGGGAGCGTAGCCCTGTTTCGCCGCCGAGCATTTCATAGATGGAAGATCCAGAGTTGTCCATAACTGGATTGTAATAGATTCTCCCTTTCGGTATCCAGCCCATTATTGGCTTTATAATGGAATCGTTAAAATCGCTAAAGGAGGTAGGATGGCAAAGGAAAACGATGCTGTGATCCTGTCCGCGGCGCGCACGCCGATTGGGAGGTTCCAGGGTGCACTGAGCAGCGTACCGGCAACCCAGCTGGGGGCGATCGCGGTCAAAGCCGCAGTGGAGCGGGCGGGTATCGATCCGCAGGATATTGAAGAAGTGATCATGGGAAATGTGGTGCAAGCCGGCGAAGGGCAGGCGCCCGCGCGTCAGTCGGGCATCTTGAGCGGCATCCCGGCCACGGTCAGTGCCAGCACCATCAACAAGGTTTGCGGCTCAGGCCTCAAGGCGGCGATGTTCGCTTCCCAGGCTGTCCGGTCAGGGGATGCGGACCTCTTCGTCGCCGGCGGATTCGAGTCGATGAGCCGGGCGCCGTACCTGGTCGCGGGCCGCTCAGGAGAGCTCAAATTTGGCAACCAGCCGCTGACAGACGCCCTGCTTTACGATGGTCTCTGGGATTCGTTCGAGAACTGGGGGATGGGCAATGCGGCTGAATTTATCGCGGATGAGTACGAAGTCACGCGCGAGGCGATGGACCAGTTTGCTTTGCAATCCCACCAGAAGGCGGTCGAGGCACAGGAGACAGGCCGGTTCGACGCGGAGATCGTTCCCGTCCAGATCCCCGGACGAAAAGGCGAAATCACCACCGTGGACCGGGACGAGGGTCCGCGTAAGGATACGTCTCTGGAGGCGCTGTCCAGACTCAAGCCCGCCTTCAAAGCGGATGGCAAGGTTACGCCCGGAAATTCATCTCCCATGAACGATGGAGCGGCGGCGGTCGTTCTATCCTCCCGCGCTTATGCAGAGGCGCACAATCTTAAACCCATGGCCCGGATCGTTGGATCTGCCCAGGCCGCGGTCGAACCGAAATATCTTTTTGCCGCGCCTGCGTATGCCATCCCCAAGCTGCTAAAAAAGATCGGCTGGACCCTGAACGATGTCGACCTGATCGAGCTCAATGAGGCCTTCGCCGCCCAGGTCCTGGCCGATGGCTACGCGCTCGCTGACCAGGGCTGGGACTGGAACAAGGTCAATGTCAATGGCGGCGCGATCGCCCTGGGACATCCCCTTGGAGCGAGCGGTGCGCGCACACTGACGACCCTGCTCTATGCGTTGAAGGATAGAAATCTCAAGCGAGGCATTGTCTCCCTGTGTCTGGGCGGCGGTGAAGCGGTCGCGATGGCGGTCGAGCTGGAAGGTTAAAAAGTTTCCGAATTAAGGTTCACAGAAAATGGATGCCCACGAACGCGATGAAAAGATCAACCTCTATGGCCGCGGGTATGACCTGTTACTTGAAACACTCCAGGAGATCCCGCCTGAAATATGGAAATTCAAACCCGAGCCAACAGAATGGAGCATTCACGAAGTGCTCGTCCACCTGGCGGATTCCGAATCCAATGCCGCCCTGCGCGCCCGTAAGCTGATCGTCGAACCCGGCGGCACCCTGATGGGCTACGACCAGGATAAGTGGACCAGCGAGCTGGATTACCACGAACAGAGCTACGAAGATGCCCTGGAAATTGTCAGGCTCGTCCGCAAGACCACCTATGCCCTGCTCAAAAAACAATCCGATGATGTTTTCGATCACTGGGTGAAACATCCTGAATATGACGAGCCCTATACTTTCGAGCAGTGGATCAACATTTATTCGGCACACATCCCCGGGCATATCGAGCAGATTCGGAACAACTATAAAATCTGGCGGGATCGACACGGATAATGTAGACATGTAAACAGTCGGAAATGTATACGTGCATCTTTATGTTTACATTTCAAATGGAGAAGGAATGACCATCAAACATATCTTTGTCATCGGTTCGGGAACGATGGGCAACGGCATCGCCCAGGTCGCGGCCACATCCGGCTATGATGTCACCTGCATGGACGTGATGCCGGCCGCCCTGGAAAAAGCCAGAGCGGCCATTGCGAAATCCACGACCAGACTGCTGGAAAAAGGGACACTCACCGCCGACCAGAAAGCCGGTGCGGACAAGATCGCCTTTGTCTCCTCCTACGACTCCCTCCCCACAGCAGACTTCGTCATTGAGGCCGCGACCGAGAACCCGGAGTTGAAGTTTAAGATTTTCAAAGACCTGGACTCTTCCGCGCGTGGAGATGTGATCCTCGCCTCGAACACATCCTCGATCTCGATCACCAAGATCGCCGCTGCCACCAAGCGGCCGGATAAGGTCATTGGCATGCACTTTATGAATCCTGTCCCGTTGATGAAGCTGGTGGAAGTGATCAAAGGTCTTGGGACAAGTGAAGAGACGCTCGCTACCACGCTCGAGCTGTGCAGGGTCATGGGCAAGGAGGCCTGGGCTGCCAACGACTCACCTGGTTTTATCTCCAACCGGATCCTCTGCCCAATG
>DATAKV010000530.1:0-6828 GCA_036261375.1 Anaerolineales bacterium | reverse complement strand
ACCATACACGCACCCTTGACCAGGCCTTGGCCAACCTTTTACCAACACTGCACCAGTCCCGAAGCACTCACGGCACAGCTGGTACCCGGAAGATCAGCCCCACCAGATACCCGGCCAGGGCGCTGACCGTGCCGATGACCGCCATCTGCATCCCGCTGCGGAAGGGTCTGCCCACGGTCACGCGGGCCTTGTACACGCCGACGATGAACAACGTCAGGGCAGAGACCACGATTGAGATCCAGATGCTGGGCGCGATGGCCCAGAAAAAGAAGGGGAAGAGGGGGATGAGCGAACCCACCAGTGCCGAAATCCCAACAATGATCGCCGATTTGAACGCGTTCGACTTTTCAGGCGGGCTCAGCTGGAGCTCTTCCGACATCATCACGTTGACCCACACATCCGGGTTGGAGGTAATGACGTCCACGATCTTATCGAGTGTCTCCCCTTCGAAGCCCTTCCTGCGGTAGATATCGCGGATCTCTTCGATCTCCACATCCGGCGCCAGGTGGATGTGGCGGTATTCACGCTCGCGCTCGCTGAGATACAGGTCATCGTTCGCCAGCGTGGACGTGTAAGCGACCGCGCCCATCGAAATGGACTCGGCAAAGGTGGCGGCCAGACCGGCGGCGATGACGATGCGCGCATCCTGGGTCGCCGCGGCCACACCCAGGATCACCCCCAGCACATTGACCAGCCCATCCTGCCCGCCCAGGATCACATCCGAAAGGCGCGAGCCGTGACGGTGCGGGTCATGATGGTCGTGCAGGCGGACCTGCTCGATGAGTTTGCCTTTGGTCAGTTGGGAGTCTGCATGTGACATGCTGCCTTCCTTCCGTACAGCCTGAAACCGTCAGCGGTCGAGATGGATATCCTCCATGGAAAGCTCGTCCTCTACCGGTTCCAGATGGGTAAAGACGGTCACCACACCGCCCAAAGCGGAGCGGATGTCCGCCTCAAAATCCTCGGCAATGTGGTGTGCGTCATGGACGGTCCACTCACCGGGGACAAGGATATGAACAGAAATAAAGCGCCGCGCCGCTGCCTGGCGGGTGCGCAGGGCATGAAAATTGACGCCTTTCTCTCGGTGTTTCTTCATCACATTCTCTATTAATGTCAGCTCATTTTCCGAGAGGGCTGCATCCATTAATCCCTGTACCGAGCGGCGGACCAGATGGACGCTGGTCCACAGGATGTTCAACGCAACCGCAATCGCCAGGAGCGGATCGAGGATATCCCAGCCGGTGAGACCGGCGATGGCCACGCCGCCGATCACGCCGGCCGAGGTCCACACATCGGTCATCAGGTGCTGGGCGTCCGCTTCGAGGGTGATGGAGTTCATCTTCCTCCCCTGGGCCATCAAGATGCGGGCGACAATAAAATTGATCAGCGAGGCCGCAACAGAGACGCCCAGACCCACCCCCAGCTCCTGCAGCTCCTGAGGGTTCAGCAAACGGTTGACGGCTGTGCTGATAATTCCCCCCGCAGCCCCCAGGATCAGCAGCCCCTCGATAAAGCTGGCGAAGTACTCCGCCTTGCTGTGACCGTAGACATGACTCTCGTCTGCCGGGCGGGCTGCGATTGTCAGCATGATGAGGGCCATCACTGCACCTGCCAGGTTGACCAGCGATTCGATGGCATCCGACAACAGGCCGACCGAGCCGGTCAAGAAATAGGCGGCTGCCTTGAGCGACATGGTGGCGATCGCTGCGCCAATGGACAGCCATGCAAAGCGCGTCAGGAAAGCGCGGTTCTGCATCTGGTCAGTGTGCTCGGCTTGCTGATGGGGCATGCCTCCATCATACTTGCAGGCAATCGCCTTGGGAATAGATAAAAGTCATAGATTCCCGATGGGCGGATATAATCTTTCCGATGAAGGAACGCTATGATGCCATCATTGTAGGCGGAGGAGTCGCCGGGCTGACCGCCGCCCTGCACCTGGCCGAGCGTGGATTGAAGGCGCTCGTTCTCGAATCGGGTGAGCGCGTGGGTGGCCGGCTTGCAGGTGGGGAGGAGATCGAGGTCAACGGCTACTGTTTCCCCGGCGAGCACGGGGTACACGGCATCTGGTCCTCGTATGTCAATCTCAAATCCATGCTGCAGCGGCATGCTCTTCTCCCGCAGCTAATCCCTGCGAAAGAAGAGCAGTGGATCTACCGGACAGGCAGCTTCATTGGCCGCGCCCCGATCGGCTCGGTGATCCGCAACAGCAGGCTCCCCGCGCCGCTGCATTACATCCAGCTATTCCTGCTCCCCCAATTCCTGTGGATGCTCGATATCCGTGACTGGGCTTCGCTGGTCAATGTCTGGTCTACGCTGGTCATGGCGATCGGCGTCGATCCGTTCGTGGAGAACCAGCCGCTCGAAGGATTGACGTTTGGCGAGGGTCTCAAGCGCTGGGGCCCGGCCCTGCGCTCGCTGTTCTTCGGCCTGACGCGCAACGGCCTGTCCACCGACCCGGCTCGGGTCCCTCTGGCGGGCTTCCTGGCGTTCCTGCGCTTTTACACGCTGATGCGCCGGGATGCCTGGCGATTCGACTATCTTCCGAACGGGGGCGGGGAGGTCTGCGAGAACCTGGCGGCCAGGGTCTCGCAGCTTGGAGGCGAGGTCCTTCTCCGCTCCCGCGTGATCCGTCTGGAAAAGAATGGGGACTGGACTGCGCACTTCGACTGCGATGGACGCACACAGTCTGCGAGCGCCTCCTTCGTCATTCTCGCCTGCGACTCGCCTGCGGCAGAATCCATTATCAGGAACAGTCTCCCGGCGGAGGGGTTGTTCTTCCCTCATGGACTGGCGCACGCGGTGATCCGGCTGTGGTTCGATCGGGAGCCGCGCAAATGCCCTGAAGCAGGCATTTTCAGCGGGGACTTCGTTATGCATAATTTTTTCTGGCTGCACAGAATTTATGAGGCATACCGCACGTGGCATAAACAGACAGGCGGCTCATGCATCGAAGTCCATGTCTATGGGCCGCAATCCGTTCTCGCCCAGACGGACGCGGTGCTCCTGACGAACGTGTTGACCGACTTCTACCGCGCCTTCCCGGAGCTCAGAGGGCATTTGATCAAGCCGCACATCCAGCGCAACGCGGCGACTCATACCCTGCCTGCACTGGGCGGGCGCGGTACCCATCTCGGCATTGGAACACCCTGGGAGAATCTTTTTTGCGCAGGCGACTGGGTCCGCCACGAAACGCCGGCCTTCTTCCTGGAGCGAGCCTGTGCGACAGGGATCGAGGCTGCAAACCGCGTGCTGGCGAAAACCGGGAGTCAGACATTCGATCTGCAAGCGTACCCGCCTCCCGAGCCGCTCGCGGCCTGGATCGAGTTGTTGATCCTGAGAGGCAGGAAAAGAAGGAGAATGAGAAAAGAACGAAACAAACCTGCTTAAGAGCTGAATGGGTGTTTGGGCCGATGCACGCGAATTGCAATCTTTCCGGCTTGAAGACGACTCTCTTTCATGCTACACTTTTTTCGAGACGCACGTTTCTTAACAATCACTCTCATCGCCCATCGAAATGTGCAAGGCATGGTTCGTTCCAACAAAGGAGATGTGATGCGAAAACTACAATTCCCTGCGAGTCTGCTGATGGTGTTCATGCTTTTGGTAACGCTCACCTGCACCGCCTCCGCAGCGCCGCCCGCCGCAAACGCCAAATGGACCGTGATGGTCTATGTCTCGGGGGATAACAATCTCGAGAGTTACGTTGTCGGCGACATCGAAACAGAGCTGGCCGCAATCCCTGCCTCCAACACGGAAGTGCAGGTCGTCGCGCTGGCCGACCGCGGACCCGGTTATGACACCAGCCGCGGCGACTGGACGCAAACCCTGCTATATGAAATCACTACCGGTATAACTGCCGATGAGGACAGCGCGGTCGACGACTGGGGTGAGAGGAACATGGGCGATCCGCAGACCCTAGTCGATTTCGTCACCTGGACCAAAGCCAACCATCCCGCCGACCATTACGCGCTGTATTTCTGGGGCCACGGCTGGAGCTGGCATCCCGGCTGGGTGATGGAGGACGACACGGATGGCGATACGCTCGATTACCATGAAATGAAAACCGCCATTCCCTCGCTGGGCTTCATCGACGTGGTCGGGTACGATGGCTGCAACATGTCTTCCATGGAGATTTTCGACCTCTGGCACGGATATGCCACGGCAGTCACCAGCTCCCAGGAATGGGTGGGTGGAGAAGGAATCCAGTATGAAATTGTCCTCGACCAGCTGGAAGCTACACCGAGTATGACCGCGGACCAGGTTGCAATCGCCACGAGTGAAAGCGCCAGCGCCGACAAGACCTGGTCAGCCGTGGCGGTGGATGCCCGCTTCGACGAACTGGTCGACGCGGTGGACGATTGGTCGGCTGCCCTGCAGGCTGGCATTGGTGCAAACCGTAAGAAATATGATCAGGCCTTTACGGCAACCCGCTCCTTCTGGCAGGCGCCGATGGATAAGGACTTGTACGATATGGCTTATGAGATTCATCGCCTGGTCAACAATCAAACGATCCGTAACAATAGCCAGCGGGTGATGGCGGCGGTCGATGCGGTGGTGCTTCATGAACGGCATGTCAATGCCTATGCGGATGCGCACGGCATTACGATCTATCACATCTCCAAGGCCTCGCAAAAGGATGACGATTATGAATATTACCGGTCTACAGTCGATTTTGCCCTCGACACCGGCGGGGTTGAAATCGGGGATGTATATGCAAAGTAGGTAGATAGGTAAACAAGTAGATAAGTAGAAAAAACTCCGAGCCGGACACTCGGAGTTTTTTGTTTAATGCAAACCTGTGAAGAAGAGATCAGATTACGCCTAATTTCTTCCCCACTTTCTCGAACGCCTCCAATCCCTTGCCCAGATCGTCGTTATCGTGCGCGGCGGAGATCATGACACGGATGCGCGCCTTGCCCTTTGGCACGGTCGGGAACCCGATGGACATGGCAAATACACCCTCCTCGAACAGCTCGCGGCTGAACTGTTGGGCCAGCGGCGCTTCGCCGAGCATAACGGGCGTAATCGGTGTTTCGCTGACACCCGTATCGAACCCGAGCTTCTTCATTTCATCCTTGAAGTATCGGGCATTCGACCAGAGCCTGTCTACCAGCTCTGTGGATTCTTCCAGCAGGTCTACTGCGGCGAGACAGGCAGCCGCATCCGGCGCGGTGACCGCCGACGAGAACAGGAATGGCCGACCGCGCTGGCGCAGCCACTCGATGATGACCCTGTCGCCGGCAACCATTCCCCCCACCACCCCAAAGGCCTTGGACATGGTGCCGACCTCGATGTCCACTTTGCCGTGCAGGCCGAAGTGGTCCACGATGCCGCGGCCGCCCTTGCCCAGCACGCCCTCGCCATGCGCATCGTCCACCATGAACAGGATGTCGTACTTCTTTGCCACCTCGTACAGCTCGGGCAGGGGAGCGATATCGCCGTCCATGCTGAACACGCCGTCGGTGACGATCAATGCCCGGCGGTAATTCGAGGCGTGCTCTTTGATTGCGTCCTCAAGCGCGGATGGATCGTTATGCTCATAAGCGATGATCTTCGCACCCGAGAGCCGGCAGCCGTCGATAATGGAGGCATGGTTCAGGCGGTCCGAGAAGATCACATCCTCTTTCCCGACCAGGGCGGAGATGGTCCCCAGGTTGGCCGTGAAACCGGACTGGAAGGTAATCACATCCTCCGCGCCCTTGAATTTGGCAAGCCGCTGCTCGAGCTGGACATGCAGGTCCATGGTGCCGGCGATCGAGCGCACCGCCGCTGGACCGACACCATATTTCCTCGTCGCTTCCTTTGCCGCCTCGACAATCTTCGGGTGGTTAGCCAGCCCGAGATAGTTATTCGAACAGAAGTTGAGCACATTCTTGCCATCCACGGTCAGCCAGGCGCCCTGCGCCGAGCCGATCGTGCGGATGCGGTTATACAGGCCCTGTTCCTTCAAGCCATCGATTTCCTGATTCAGCCAGTCAAGTTTGGACATAGAGACTCCGTTCGTAAAGAGTGGGGATGAGAATATCTCTAGCGTATTTATTATAGTCACCTTATAAAAAAACGACTGTCACGATTCACCCGTGACAGTCGCCATGATTAAGCCTCTTCCAGCGTCACCGGTCTTGGACGCTTCCCGTCGATGTCTTCGATGCCATAGTCCTGTGCCAGGGCCGCGCCTACCCAGACCCTGCCGGTCCGGCTCATCAGGTTCGGGTCGGCTGCCAGGGCGGCGATCACCCGTCCGCTGAACTGCGGCGACTCGGAGTTGCTCATGTCGAAATACTCGGCGGCGCGCATCACACTTTCGGTCCGCACCAGGCCGGGATAGAGTGAGACTACGGCGATGTTGAACTTTGCCGCTTCGTGGGCCATGTCGGCGGTCATTTTGTCCACAGCGGCCTTGGCGGCGCCATAGGCCACGTTCGCCATGTACTTCTGCGCGGCCCAGAAGGAGATGTTGACGATCAGGCCGCTCTCCTGCTCCATCATCATCCTGGCGGCATAGGCGCTCGCTACGTAGGCCGCCCGCACACCGTTCTGGAACATCGCATCCCAGCGCCAGAACGGCTGGGACCAGAAGGGCTTGAGCCAGGTGAACTCGCCATCATGCTCCATCTGCTCGTACCCGCCCCAGGCGTTGTTGACCAGGATGTCCAGCCGCCCATTGTCTTCGATCACCTGCTGGAAGAGCCGCTCCACCTGGGCATCGTCGCGATGATCGCAGGCGATGGGGATGCCTCTGCCTCCCAGGGCTATGACTTCTTCGGCAGTGGAAAACACCGTGCCGCCCAGCTTCTCGATGTCGGTCCCCTCCTGCGTGGTCCGGCC
>DATAKV010000518.1:0-1780 GCA_036261375.1 Anaerolineales bacterium | reverse complement strand
GCCATCAGGTACATCAGCGTGCTGGAACCCGTGGCGATGGCGAAGCCCAGACCCGCCAGGTAGCCGGCCAGCGGCGGACCGAGGAATGTATTTGTAACCGTCTGTGCGGCGGTGATGCGGGCGTTGGCCCAGGTGAGCCGCTCCTGCGAGACCACGCTGGGCACAATGGAGGTGAGCGCGGTATCGACGAGGGTTTCCCCGATCCCGAGCAGGAGCGCGGCGGCATACAGGACGATCATCGAGGCCTTTCCGGTCAAAACAGCCGCCGTCAGACCCAGGAGGATCAGCAGGCGACCGCCGTTCACCCACAACATCACTTTGCGGCGGTCGGACCGGTCGACAATGCTGCCGGCCTGCAGGGCAAAGATCAGCCAGGGCAAACTGAGCATGACTCCCAGCAGGGCGATCGCCGACGGGGAGCGGGTCAATTGCGCCGCCAGCAGGGGCAGTGTGACCTGGTACAGGCCATCTCCGAGGTTGGAGAAGCCGTTCGCGCCCCACAATTTCCAAAAATTTGCAGCGGAGGATCGCTTTTTGTCTATGGATCCTTCCAATATCGCTTTTTCGCTGGCAGAGCTGGTTTCCATTCGACATCCTTTACCGTCTAAGTTAGTTTTGTTGGTAAAATCATAGCCGAAAGGTTTATAGCTGTCAATCATTTTGTGCAAGTAAAATTGAGTCATGGCTGAATCAATTCGAACACTGGAAACGCTTGAGCTCGTCGGCGGCATTCCTTGCCTGGATTTTGTCAACACGGTCAACTCGCGCCTCGAGCCGGTCCACGATTATTTTCGAGAGTATTCGGATCTCTACAGTTGGGGACACAAGCTCGGCTTTCTCTCCTCTGCACAATTCGATCAATTGCAGAAGCTGGCTCAGACGGACCCCGCAACAGCAGAGAGCACCCTGCTGGCCGCGCACACCCTCCGGGACCTGTTGTACCGGCTGTTCTCGAATGCGGCCCGGGGCGCCGAGCCGGATCCAAAAGATAGGCAGAGCTTCGTCGTCTTTTATGGCGAGGCGATCGCCCAGAGCCGGCTCCAGAAAAAGGACGATCACTACGTACCCACCTGGGACCCTGCCGGATCCCTGGATGCACTGCTCTGGCCGGTCATTTATTCGGCAGGAAAGCTTCTTTTATCCGGCGACCTGGGTCATGTCAGGGAATGCCCGGGCTGCGGCTGGCTGTTCCTGGATACCTCCAAGAACCAGAGCCGACGCTGGTGCAGTATGAACACCTGCGGGGTCCGCGCCAAGATGCGCCGCTATCACAACAGGCAGCGGGTGAAATGATCCCTGCCCGGCCGTCCATATCAAAACTTGTCGCTGCCTTTTTCCTTCTATTGACTCTTCTGGGCTGCCTGCTTAGCGCGCCGGTGCCCGGGACGATCGTTCCCGCCCCCACAGCCACACAGACAGCGCTCCCGCCCACACTTACAGTAACGCCATCCCCTCCTCCTACCGAAACACTGCCGCCAACCTCCACGCCTGAACCTGCGGGCTGCCTCCAGCCGCCGGAGGATTACACCCGGGTCGACGTGAATGGCGAGACGCTGAACCAGCGCACCCTGGCGATGCTGGCCCACGCCCAAAATTTGTACGGGGGCGAAATCGATCTGACAGGGTATGCCCTGACCCAGGGGAGTTACACGAGTGCGGTCTCCGCCTCCTTCGGCACGCATGCCGGCGGCGGCGCGGTCGATCTTTCGGGCATGCGCGCAGGGACCTCCACCGTTTTGTGGGACGATATCCCTTCATTGCTCTATGCGCTGCGCGCCGC
>DATAKV010000514.1:0-22862 GCA_036261375.1 Anaerolineales bacterium | reverse complement strand
TTACGCTTACGGCGACGGCAAGGATAAAAATCACTGCGATTGTGACACCGGTTTCCATGTTCGTGCTCCTTTCACTTTTCGTTTTGATAGGTCTCTGCAAGCACCCGATTGATCATGACATCCACGAACTGGTGCAGGTTGCTGCCGTCCAGCCCATGGCCGCCCTCCAGCCATGTCAATTCCTTGCGGGGTGCGTCCAGAACGTTGTAGTACTCCTCGACGATGGTGTACATCGCGTTCACATCGTTGCGCCCGGCGAAGAGGTAGACCGGTACCTCAAGCTTCGGCGCCTGAGTGATGAAATCCAGGTCCGCCAGTTGGGGGTAAACGACATTGAAGGACTCCATGAGACCGAGGGTATGGTTGATCTTATCCACATAGCCGTATTCGGGGGCCATGAAGGGAATGATGGGGACGATCACGGAAAGCTTAGGCGCTCCCATGTACACATTCAACTCATCCAGGAACGCTGCATACCTGCCGACCACATTTTCCCCGGTATATGGCGGGGGACCGTTGCGGCGCAGGGTCTCCAGCGTTTTGGTATCCCCTTTCTTTGCGAGGTAATCCAGCGCCAGCTCATAGCCCAGGATGTCGTTTTCGGTCGTGTTGACCATTTGCCCGTTGCCGATGTAGGCATGGAAGAGCTCAGGGTGCTGCTGGACCAGGTTCACACCGATGATGCTCGACCAAGAAACGCCGTAGACGTAGATCTTTTCCTGGTGGAAGCGCTCGCGCAGGTAGAGCGTGAGCGCATAGGCATCATCGACAAAACGCTGGGGAGTGAGGGTCTCGATCGGAAGAGCCTTGTAGGATTTCCCTGTGCCGGGCTCATCCCAGGCGACGACCACAAAATCCTTCTCAAGTGGCTCGAACAGGGACCGGGTGGCGAATCCGCCTCCGCCCGGGCCTCCCATACCCAGGTGGAGCAGGATTGGCCTGGTTGCATCGTGACCGCGGATCGTGATCCATTGCTCGGTCCCGTTGATCTCGACTTTTTCGAGTGTAGCGATCGAACCCGGCACCTGCTGTCCGTTGGCAGCCCGGATCGGCGGGGTGGCGGCAAAGATCTGCGATGCCACAACCGCGACTACACTCACAAGGAGAAAACCTGCGAAAACCACGGCTGTGCTCAAAGAGAGGAGGTCAAAACGAAACTGCAGAATGATCAAGGCCACATCCACTGCGGCAAGCAGAACGAAAACCCAGGCCGGTACCGCCGTTGTGAATGGCAGGAGGACCACCGGCAGGCCCACCAGGAGTGCGATCATTAAGCCCAGGATGCGCCCAAGTACCAGAACGGACGTATGAGCAGCCTTTCGCGCGCGAATGCCTTGTGGGATGGATTGGCTGCGTGAACGGGTTGTGTTCAAAATATTCATTGTTTCTCCTATTATGATTTCCTTCCAGTCATCATAATAAACAGGAGAAAAGAAAGACTCCACCGCCTGTGGGGCAGTCTTTTCCTGGTCCAATGGACAGGAGTAGGTATCGTGTATCCAGCAGCCTTTCTGTTATGGTTTGGATATTTTGGGGTGATATACTCCTGGTTGTAACTTACTTCTTTCTATTTCGTCCTGATTTTAGGAAATGGTGGCGAGGGCTTAGCAACACAATGGCGGCTTATCGGGCTCCTTGCTCGTTTTTTAATTCAACTGACTCTGTGTTTGTGAATCCAAGGCATTATGCACATTCCCCCTTGAATTCCGGGTGAAACCACTTCCATTATCCCGGCTTACCGGCATAATCCGTATCGCTGTTGATGGCAGTCAAGTCCGTTAATTGGATTTGACGCCTTCTTATGTCGGAGGGGCGGAGCGCGCCAGGTGTACGCCAGACAATGGCCAGAGACTGTCCAAACATAAGCCATCCTCGTTCTTTCTACGGGTAGTCAAAAGGACAAATTATCATGAAAATTTTAATGCTGTCCCCCCAGCCTTTTTTCGAGCCGCGTGGTACTCCCATCAGCGTGTACCAGCGCCTGGAAGCTCTCTCCGCGCTTGGGCATCATATCGATCTGATCACCTACCACGTTGGCAAGGATGTGGACTTCCCGAACGTCAAGATCCACAGAGTCCGAAACATCAAACGTATCCAGCATGTGCGTATTGGCCCCTCCCGGGCGAAGATCCTGCTGGATACATTGATGTTTTTCAAAGCCATACGGATGCTGTTGACAAAGCGATACGACGTGATCCACTCGCATGAAGAGGCAGGATTCTTTGGGGTTCTGCTTGCCAGGGTCTTCCGGACACGTCATCTGTACGACATGCACTCCGTCCTTTCGAAGCAGCTGGGGAACTTCGATTTTGGCAATACACCGTTTTTCGTCCGGGTCTTCGAAGCGCTTGAGAAGATGGTGCTCAAGAGATCCAATGCTGTGATCAACGTTGGTGCGGATCTGGACGAGTATGTCAGGTCGGTGGATCCGGCGATCAAGCGGATCACGATCGAAAATGTTGCCCTGCATGCTTATCAAACCCCGATCGAGCCCCAAGCATTAACAGAGCTGGCAGAGAAATTAAATCTGCACGGCCGGATTCCCATCCTGTATACCGGAACCTATGAGCGCTACCAGGGCCTGGACATGGTCCTGGACTGCGTGGATAAAGTTGTGAAGCAGTACCCCGAAGTCATTTTTATCTTTGTGGGCGCAAAGGTCTACCAGGCGCAGGAATGGACGGAAAAGGCCGAAGCCAGGGGTCTGGACAACCACACCCTGTTTGTGAATGTTGTATCGCCTGAAGATTCCATGGTGTTCCTGGCTTATGCATCCATCCTTATCTCGCCACGCCTTAATGGCACCACCGTTCCCCTGAAGATCTACAGCTATCTTCACGCTGGCAAGCCCATCGTGGCGACGAATATCGATGCACATACCCAGGTATTGACCGAAGATACGGCCATGCTGGTTGATCCAAATCAGGATGCCTTTGCCGAAGGCATCCTGAAGCTGCTGGCGGACCCTGAGCTAGCCCAGTGCATGGGAGAAAACGCCCATCGCCTTGCCCAGGAAAAATTTAATTACCAGAATTACATGATGAAGGTCAACAAGATTTATAAGACTCTCGAAAACGGCCTGGCCTTACAGCTGCCGTCGGTGCCCCAGGAATAATTCCATGTGCGGGATTTGCGGTGTAGTTTCCTTTGAGCCGGATCATAGTATCGATCGATCGATCCTGCAAAAGATGAACGATACGATTCGTCACCGCGGGCCGGATGACGAAGGATACTATCAGGATCCCCGGGCTTCCCTGGGCATGCGCCGTTTAAGCATCATTGACCTGCTCACCGGGCACCAGCCGATCTCGAATGAAAATGGAGATATCTGGGTCATTTATAACGGGGAGATCTACAACTTCCAGCCTGTGCGCGCCGAGCTCGAAGCACGCGGGCACCGGTTCAAAACCCAGACCGATACCGAGATCATCGTCCATGCCTATGAGGAATATGGGGATGATTGTGTCAAGCATTTCAACGGCATGTTCGCCCTGGCGCTCTGGGATGCCCGCCGCTGCAGACTGCTGCTGGCGCGCGACCATATGGGCATCAAGCCGCTCTATTACTGGGTCGGCCCGGACAGACTGGTATTTGGGTCCGAGCTCAAGGCCCTGGCGGCTCACCCGGATATGCCCCGGCGGGTCAATCTTGCTGCGATCGACCTGTTCCTGTCCCTCGAATACATCCCCTCGCCGCTGACGATTTATGAGGATGTGTTCAAGCTCCCGCCAGGACATCTTCTGGTGCTGGAGAACGGGAGGACGAAGCTCTCGGCGTTTTGGGAAGTGCCGCTGGAGCCCATCGGTCAGAGTGAGGATGAATGTGCTGAGGTGCTTGCCGGCATGATGAAGGAAGCGGTCCGCATGCGCCTGATCAGTGACGTACCGCTGGGCGCCTTCTTGAGCGGCGGGATCGACTCGAGTGGGGTGGTGGGGTATATGAGCCAGCTCAGCTCGACGCCGGTCGAAACGTTCTCCATTGGCTTTCAGGATGCCACCTACAATGAGCTGCCCTATGCAGAAGCGGTTGCCCGCCATTTTGGTACCCACCATCGCTTCGAAGTTCTCAACCCGGATGTGGCTAGCCTCGCCGAGCAGCTGGTGCAGCATCACGATGAGCCGTTTGCTGATACCTCAATTTTCCCAACATATTTGGTCTCGAAGCTTGCCAGGCAGCATGTGAAGGTTGCCCTGTCCGGCGATGGCGGGGATGAATTGTTCGCAGGGTATGATACGTACATCGCCGAACGGTTGAGCCGCTATTACAGCAAGCTTCCGGGTGTGATGCGCACGAGCCTCATGCCGGCCTTTGCCAGCATGCTTCCGCCTCAGCCTGCCAAAAAGGGGACTATTAATAAAGTCAAGCGCATGATCGAAGGGGCTTCGATGGATCCATCCCTCCAGCATACGCGCTGGATGATCTTTATGAACGAATGGGATAAAGATGCCCTGTACCAGACCGACCTCAAGAAAACGCTTGCGCAGGGATTGACGGCCGCCTTTTTCGAAGATCATTTTCAAAAGGCACGATCCTTCGACCGCCTGGCGCAGCAGCAGTACGTGGATATCAAGACCTACCTGGCCGATGATATCCTGACCAAGGTGGACCGCATGAGCATGGCGGTCTCGCTGGAGGCGCGCGTTCCCCTGCTAGACCACCGCATCGCCGAATTTGCACTGAACCTGCCGCCGCAGATGAAGCTGGATGGCTCACGGACCAAGGTCATTCTGCGCCGTGCCCTGAAGAGGCTTGTCCCGGATCTGGTGCTGGAAAAACCCAAAGAGGGATTCAGCATTCCCATGAAGCACTGGCTGGGCACGTCGCTCAAGCCGATGATGATGGATCTGCTTTCCACGGAGACCGTGCAAAAGCGGGGCTACTTCCAGCCCCGTGTGGTTTCTGCCTGGATCCAGGATCACCTCCAGGGACGGGCCAACCACGCGCATCGCCTGTGGGCACTGATGGTGCTGGAATTGTGGCACCGGGCTGAATCACAGTCAGTATAAATAATTCGATACCACATGGATCAACACAACTTGATAGCCGACATTACAGCCTATTGGGATTCGCATATCCATGACCTGGCGATCGTGACAAACCCGGTGGGAACGCCGGGTTTTTTCCGCCAGCTGGATGAGTACCGCTACGATAAATTAAACTACCTGCCCCGACTGGTGGACTTTGACTCCTATCGGGGTAAAACGTTGCTGGAAATTGGCTGCGGTGCCGGGGTGGACCTGGTCCGCTTTGCCCGGGCCGGAGCAGTCGTCACCGGTGTCGACCTGTCCAGGACTGCCATCGATTTGGCGCGCCAAAACCTTGACCAGCAGGGCCTGGAGGCCAGCCTGCAGATCATGAACGGCGAAGCGTTACAATTCGCCGATGACAGCTTCGACGTTGTCTATGCTCATGGCGTCCTCCAATACACGGCGGATACCGGCAAAATGGTCTCTGAGATCTACCGGGTCCTCCGGCCGCGCGGAGAGGCCATCCTGATGGTCTATAACCGGATATCGTGGTTGAACCTGATGAGGAAGGTAACGAAGGTTCCCCTGGAGCATGAAGATGCTCCGGTGTTGAAGAAATTTTCGATCGCTGAATTCAAGCAATTGTTGAAGCCCTTCAAAAGATATACAATCATCCCTGAGCGCTTCCCCGTCAGGACGAAACTTCATTCCGGTCTGAAAGCTCGCCTCTTCAATGATGTATTTGTTGGAACGTTCAATAGGATGCCCAGGGCCTGGGTCCGGCCGTTTGGCTGGCACCTGATGGCATTTGCGGTGAAATAGTATGGATCGAGATCTCGAGAGGTTATCGTCACGAACGTTCGATGTGCTGGTCGTGGGGGGCGGTATACACGGTGCGCTGGTTGTCTGGGATGCCACCCTGCGCGGTCTGTCGGCTGCCCTGATCGAGCGCGGCGACTTTGGAAGCGCTACCTCCCAGAACAGCCTCAAGATCATCCATGGCGGACTGCGCTACCTGCAGGATGGCAATCCGTTCCGCATCCGCACCATGGCGCGTGAGCGGACGACCTGGATGCGGATCGCGCCGCACCTGGTCCATCCGCTGACCTGCCTGACCCCCACGCGCCAGAAATTCTCACGCAGCCGCATGGCGATGGGAGCAGCCCTGGCGGTAAACGATCTGTTGAGCTTCGACCGCAATCGATCGATAGATGCAGGAAAACATCTTCCTGCCGGAAGCGTTGTCCCCCGCCAGGAATTATCCCGCCTGCTGCCCGGGTATCCGTTGAATGATTCCACTGGAGCCGCAGTCTGGCATGATGCCCAGATCTACAATTCCGAGAGACTGCTCCTGGAATTTCTGCTCTCTGCTGACCGGGAGGGTGCGGTAGTTGCCAACTATGTGGAAGCGACAGGTTTCGTGCAGAAAGACCGGCGGATCCATGGCGTGACGGCCCGGGATGTGCTCAGCGGTCAGGTGTTCGATATCCAGGCAAGGATCGTGATCAATTGTGCGGGCGCCTGGGAGGAAGAGCTGCTTCAGGGAGCCGGCATCCGGTCGGAGTATGCCACTTCCGTTGCCATGAACCTTATCGTGGATCAGGTCTGGTCACAGGCCGCAGCCGGGCTGCCAAGCAAGCCTGTGGATGGACGGCGGTCTCAAATCCTGTTCTTCGTTCCCTGGCGAAACAGGACGATGATCGGCACCTGGCACCTTCCCTGGAATGACTCGCCGGAAAAATTCAAGATCACGACTGCTGTGGTGGAAAAATTCATCAGGGAGATCAACAGTGCTCATCCCGCACTCCGCCTCTCGCTTGACGACGTTCATCATGTCACCTGGGGCTTCCTGCCGGTCAACAGACAGGATGCTCATGGCGAACCTGTTAGATTGACCCGCGACGGGGCGGTCATTGAACATCAGGCAAAGGATGGACGAGCCGGACTGATCAGCGTCCTCGGCGTGAAATACACAACAGCCCGAGCTGTCGCCGAACAGGCGGTCGATTTGGCCATGAAGAAGCTTGCTGTAAAAGGAAAGAAGTGCCAGACGCACACCATCCCCGTCCATGGCGGGTGGATCGGGGATTTCAAGGCTTTTCTGAGTCAGGCCCTGGCCAGGTCGCCGCGCCTGCTAAATGAGGAGATCGTCGAGCATCTGGTCTACACTCATGGCTCAGACTATCAGCATTTTGTTCAGGAAATGATGGAACAGCCTGCGCTACGAGAACAAATCGACCCTCAACAGCCGGTCACAGCCGCAGAAGTCATCCACGCCGTCCGCCACGAAATGGCCGTGATCCTTACGGATGTGATCCAGCGCCGCACCGAGCTGGGAGCTGCCGGTCTGCCCGCATATCCTGTGTTGCAAAAATGTGCCCGGCTGATGGGCTGCGAGCTGGGCTGGACAACCGAACATCAGCAGCAGGAGATCGAGGCGGTTATCCAGAGATATCCGATACGAAAAGTGGAAAGAGTACCTGCGTAGATGCAAACGAATAACCTTCCCTGGCAGATCAAAATGTTCCGCCGTTCGATCAAGAAACAGCAGAAGCTCAGGGCATTGCTGGAGCTGCTCGGCGATACAACAGGAAAAAAGTGCCTGCTGGTCACCTGTGGCGACAACAATGGAGCCCTCAACTGGTACTTTCGCGAGCACGGCGGCGACTGGACCTGGGCGGATGTGTCCGGCGAGAACAATGACCAGATCGCCAGACTATTGAATGAGCCGGTCCTGGCCCTGCAGGATGACAATTTCGAGCTGCCGGACGGGCAGTTTGACTGCGCGGTCGCCATCGATGTGCTGGAGCATTTGAGATATGACCAGCCCTTCCTCTCGGAGATGAAGCGGATCCTCCGGCCGGGCGGGAAGGCTGTGGTTACTGTCCCAAATGGGGATGACGGCCTGCTGGCCAACCGTATCAAATGGAAGCTGGGCATGACGCCTGAAGTATATGGTCATACCCGGGCCGGTTATACAGTTGCCGAGCTGTCAGATGCCGTCCGGAAGGCGGGTTTACGGCCCAATGCTTCGGGGGGCTATTCTCGCTTTTTCACCGAGATGATCGAGCTGGTGATCAACTATGGATATGTGCGGGTGCTGTCCAAAAAGCGCGGCGGTGCCCAGCCCGGTCATATTGCACCGGTCTCGTCCGGGGAACTGAAGACCCATGGACTGGCGTACAGGCTGTACTCGCTGATTTTCCCCATTGCCCTGGCCGTCAGCCGTCTCGATGGCATCCTGCCGCAAAGGACCGATAACGCGGTGATCGTCGCCGCGGTCAAACAGGCTGCTTAATGAGAATATTGATCACGGGCGCAGGCGGTTTTATCGGAAGTCACCTGGTGGACAGCCAGCTCGCAAAGGGATTCGACGTGCGGGCGGTCGACCTGCACCTCGACCTGCTGAGGCATGCCGACGGGCATCCCCGACTGGCAGCAGTGGGCGGCGACATCACCGATGAAAAGCTGGTGGAGCGGCTCGTCGAAGGAGTGGATGTTGTCTACCATCTGGCGAGCGCTCACCTGGATGTTTCCCTGCCGGATGAGCATTACCGCCGCGTCAATGTGGGAGCTACATTGAGTCTGCTCGATGCCGCCAGGCAGGCAGGCGTGAAACGCTTTGTGCACTGCAGCTCCGTGGGCGTGATCGGGGATGTGGAACATCCGCCCGCCGACGAAGTGACTAACTGCCACCCGACCAACATCTACGAGAGGACCAAGCTCGAAGGGGAACGGGCCGCGCTGGACTTTTGGCGGCGGACCGGGTTCCCGGTGGTGGTGGCGCGTCCGGCCTGGGTGTACGGGCCGCGCTGCCCGCGTACAGCGAAGCTGATCCGCACGATTTCCAAAGGACGGTTTCCGATCTTTGGCAGTGGGAAGAATATGCGCCATCCCATCTACATCAGCGATGCAGTGCGCGGCCTGGAGCTATGCGCCGAGACCCCGGGCATCGAAGGGGAAGTGTTCATCCTTGCCGGCGAAGAACCGGTGGAGGCGAGGCAGCTTGTCCAGGTGATCGGCCAGGAATTAAATACCCGGACGCGAAACGTACAACTGCCCATATTTCTCGGTCAGTGGGGTGGGCTGGCACTCGAGCTGTTGTTCAAGCCTCTGGGAAAGCAGCCTCCGTTCTCGCGCAGGAGCATGGATTTTTTCTTAAAACACAATGCCTACAGCATTGCCAAAGCCAAACATAGGTTGAACTACCAGCCGCAGGTGGACTTGCGGACCGGCATTCAGAAAACACTGGCCGGTGTGAAAAATCAATAAGGATAGGAAAGAAACGTACATGGATGAAAAATTGGCGACAACCGTTGGTGAGGTCCACGATTATTGGAACACCCATACCCTGGGTTTCCAATACGTGACCGATAAAAGCATCAAGCCCGGAACCCCGGAGTTCTTTGCCCACATCCGGCCATGGATGAACCCCTATAAATTTCCCTGGATCATGGAGCGCATCGACCGGGAGTCGAAGCTGCTCAAGGGCAAACACCTGCTCGAGATCGGCTGCGGCATGGGCTACGACAGCCTGGAATTCCTCAAGCGCGGCGTGCGCGTCACGGCCACCGATCTGACTCCCAATGCCGTGGCGATGACGATCAAGCATTTCGAAGTGGAAGGGGTAAAGGCGGAAGATGTGCGCACGGCCAATGCCCTTGACCTGCCATTCGAAGACAATACCTTCGACGCGGTCTGGTCCAACGGCGTGCTGCATGCCACGGGCGATACGCGGCGGGCCATTGCCGAGGCGAGACGTGTCCTCAAGCCGGGCGGCCGCGCCATCATCTCCCATTTCTACCGCAAGCCGTCCTGGATGTACACGATCAACCGTCTGGGTCGTGAGAACATCGAATACAAGGAAGAGGATCCCCCGGTCAACGAGTTTTACACGGATGAGGAAGTTCTGGATTTCTTCCAGGGGTATAAGGTGATCGAAGCCGTGCACGAGCACGAAAGACTCCTGCCTGCCCGTCGTGACGGATGGAAGGCCTTCCTGTACCATAAGGTTCTCATGCCCACCTATAACCTTTTGCCGTCTTCGGTTGCATTGAAGTACGCCTACAAGATCTCTGTCACCGCGATCAAGATCTAAATTCCATGTGCGGTATTTGCGGCAAGTACAGTCCTCAGGGCGTTCAGCCCGAAGAAGTCGATCGGATGATGGATACGATCGCACACCGCGGTCCCGATGATTCGGGCTGCTATCTGCGCGGCAACATCGGGCTCGGCAGCCGCCGCTTGAGCATCATCGACCTGCACAGCGGAAAGCAGCCCATCTCGAATGAGGATGGCACGATCTGGATTGTCTACAACGGCGAAATGTACAACTTCCCGCAGCTTCGGCGCGAGTTGGAATCCAGAGGCCATACCTTTCGTACAAACTCGGATACGGAAGCTATCGTCCACTTATATGAGGAGATGGGGGAGCGCTGTGTCGAGAAGTTGAGCGGTATGTTTGCCTTCGCTCTCTGGGACGAAAACCACCAGAAGCTCCTGCTGGCCCGCGACCGGATCGGGCAGAAGCCGCTCTTCTACTCACAGGACGGCGAAAACTTTCTCTTTGGGTCGGAGATCAAGGCCATCCTTGCGGTCCACCGCCAGGACCCGGAGATGGATCCGTTGGCGATGCACGACTATCTGTCCCTGCGTTTTATCGCCCCGCCCCGTACCATCTTCAAGCACATCCAGAAGCTTCCGCCCGCCCATACCCTGGTCTATCAACATGGGAAGGTCACCCTGCGGCGTTACTGGCAGTTGTCCTTTCGTGAGAAGCTGACGTTATCCGAAGCAGAAATTCTCGACGAGCTGCGTGAACGCCTCAAGCGGACCGTGGATTCGCACATGCTCAGCGATGTGCCTGTGGGCGCCTTCCTGAGCGGCGGGCTGGATTCCAGCATGGTGGTCGCTGTGCTGGGGCGCGACCTGGGACTCAAGCCCCAGACGTTCTCCATCGGTGTCGCCGAAAGCGATTTCGATGAAACCCCGTACGCCCGGATGGTAGCCGAGCAATATGGGACAATCCATACGGAGGAACGCGTCCAGGCCGACCTGATCAATTCCCTGCCGAAGATGATCTGGCACATGGATGAGCCATCCGACCCGATCGCGGCCTGCATGTTCCAGGCGGCGCGGCTGGCCTCGAAACATGTCAAAGTTGTCCTGGGCGGCGATGGCGGCGACGAGCTCTTTGCCGGGTTCGACCGCTATGTGGGCAGCCGCTACATCGACATGTACAGCCGGATGCCGCGTGTCCTGCGCCGCGGCCTCATGGGTCCCATGCTCGACCGTCTGCCGGATAGTTTCACCTACAAGAGCATGACCCAGAAATTACGCTGGGTCCATCACCTGTCCATGCAGTCGAGCGCCGCCGAGCAGTACGCCGAAGCGACCTGTTTCTTCCGATTTACGCACGATGAAAAGCATGACCTGTATGGTAATTCCCTTTGGAAGGAGCTCGGTGGCTTGAATTCGACGGCTTCGATTATCGAGCCCTTTAACAATGCCGAAGCAGATGAACAACTCGACCGCATGCTCTATACCGATTTCGTCACCCGTCTTCCCGAGCATTCCCTGGTGCTGACAGACCGCATGACCATGGCTCACGGCCTGGAAGCGCGCTCCCCCTTCCTGGATCATGAGCTCGTCGAATTTCTGGCCAAAGTACCGGCAAATATCAAGGTGCAGAACAGCCAGCCCAAACACTTGATGCGCAAACTGGCGAAGGACTACCTCCCGCCAGCGATCATCCAGCGCGACAAGCAGGGCTTCATGTTCCCGATCGCCTACTGGTTCCGGACCGACTTGTTCCCGCTCATCAGCAACACCCTGACCCAGTCGCATTTTGTCAGGGAAGGACTCTTCAAAAAAGAGAGCATCGAGAACCTGCTGTATGAACATCGTGCCAACCGCCATGATCATCACGTCCGGTTGTGGATGCTGCTGAACCTGGAGCTCTGGCACCAGCTGTACATCGAAGGCGTGGAGCAGGACGCCCTTACCGAGAAACTTCAAGAACTATGCCTTCCCCAATAGCGCATCTCGGGGCGGGGTATGCCATTTACCGTTATTACAAAAACCGGCTGCCGGAGGCGCAAAGGCAGACCTGGAAAGTGCCGCTGCACATGCTCCTGATCGCGGGGCTCTCCATGCTGCCGGACCTGGATATCATCCCCGCCATTTTGTTTCGAGACATGCGGGCCTATCACAATAATATTTCCCACAGTCTCTTGTTTGGAGTGCCGGTGGCCCTGCTTATCGCGGGCATCTTTCACCGGGTGTATCGGACGAATTTCTGGCTGTGGTTCGTGATCAGCCTTGTTTCATACGATCTGCATGTGATCATGGATGCCTTTACAGCAGAGCGTGGAGTGATGCTGTTCTGGCCGTTTACAGAGGAACGCTTTGCATCCCCTGTCAAACTGTTCTATGGCTTGCAGTGGGGTCTGGGCTGGTTCAGCGTCTGGCATTTGTGGACGATATTCACCGAGTCGGCGTTTGTGGCAGTCTTGTTGATCGCAATGAATTATTTTGAGAAGCGGCGAGCCCGCCCCATGAATAAATCCTGAAAAGAGAAGTGAGTCATAGGAGTATCAAAGATGATCGTTCTGGGCATCATAGACAGTAAACCGTCTTCCGCAGCCATCCTCGAGGATGGACAGATCCTCTCCGCCATCGCCGAGGAGCGGCTGTGCCGGATGAAGATGGCAAGCGGCATGCCCCGCCAGGCCATCAAACAGGTCATGCTGGATGCAGGCGTCACGGCAAAAGACATCGACGTTGTGGCGGTCGCCCAAAAAGTAAGCGTTTTCGAGCCCGAGCCCATTCCCTGGAACGGCTGGTTCGATGCCAAGCACGCCGGCAAGCCGCGTCCCTTCGAACGGATCAGTGGGACGCTGGCGCCGATTGCCGGGTATCTCCCCTTTGCCCAAAAGGCCCACCATCAGCTGAAGGGTATCCTCTCCCGAAAGCGGCTGTACCAGATCCCTGAGCTCCTGGAAAAGGAGTATGGGATCATCGCTCCGGTCAAGTATTATGACCATCATTTCTGTCACGCAACCAGCGCCTACTACACGAGCAACTATGACACTGCCCTGGTTGTTACCCTCGATGGCGGCGGGGATGGGCTCTCCGGCAGTGTCTATCATGGGGAGAATGGAAGGCTGACGCGACTTTCCGAAGTTGACAGCTTCAATTCGCTTGGGAATTTCTATTCCTACATCACGCACCTGTGCGGCTTCAAGGCCGAAAGCCACGAAGGCAAGATCACCGGTCTGGCCGCGCTCGGGAAGCCGGCCTATATCGACATTCTGCGTGAGTTCGTAAGCTATGAAGAACCCGGGCAGATCCAGTACACCGTGCCGATGTACCACCGCTCTGCCCTGAAGCAGATCGCCAGCCGCCTGCCTGAGAATTTCGATAAAGCCGACCTGGCCGCCAGTGTCCAGCTGCTGCTCGAAGAGATCGGTATCCAGTTTATCCAGTACTGGCTGCGGAAGACGGGTATCCGCTCGATCGCCGTCGCGGGTGGTGTGTTTTCGAATGTCAAGTTCAACCAGCGTGTCCACGAGCTGGAGGAAGTGGATAACTTTTTCGTCCATCCGGCCATGGACGACAGCGGGCTTGCGGTTGGCGGCGCGTTCGCCGCGCTGGCAGACGAATCCGGCGCAGACCCGGCGCGTCTCCTCCAGCGATTAAAGAACGTCTACTTTGGGAGCAGCTATACAGATGACGAGATCCGCAAAGCGATCGACGCGTCTGGCTTCGAGGCGACCTATGAACCCGAAATCACGGATGTCATCGCCAGCTTGCTGGCCGAAGGACGCGTGGTCGCCCGTTTCACCGGGAAAATGGAATATGGGCCGCGTGCCCTCGGTCATCGCTCCATCCTGTACCAGACCACCGATCCGTCGATCAACGACTGGCTAAACACTCACTTGCTGCGGACGGAGTTCATGCCCTTCGCCCCGGCCACCCTGCAGGAATACGCCGACGAATGCTTCGACGGCCTGGATGGCGCCCGTGACTCGGCACGTTATATGACCATCACATTCAACTGCACTGAGAAGATGCGCCAGCAGTCCCCCGGCGTGGTCCACGTGGATGGGACCGCCCGCCCTCAGATCCTCGACCCGGATACGGCTCCCGACTTTTATAAGATCGGTGTGGCCTACCACAAGCTGACCGGCATCCCCTCGCTGATCAACACCAGCTTCAATATGCACGGGGAGCCCATCGTCTGCACCCCTGAAGACGCACTGCGCTCCTTCAACCAGGGTAAGCTCGATTATTTGGCCATTGGCAACTGGCTGGTGGTCAACCCGGAACGAAACAAAAACGGAAAGTAGCTTGCCGCTCCCCAGCGGATTAAGTGATAAAAATTTCATGCGCATTGGCATCATGCTGCGTTCCATCGATGAAAAAGGCGGGGTGGGAGTGTACACCCGCAATATCGTCAGGGAACTCCTGCAGCTCGATCACACAAACGAATACATTCTGTTTTATGCCCGCCCTTCCACCATCGGCTTGTTCTCCCAATACAAAAATGTAGTCGAACACTGGATCAAGGGATCGAACAAGGCCTACTGGGACCAGGTTGCCATTCCGCGCGCCTGCCGTGCGGAAAAGATCGACGTGCTCTTTCACCCCAAGTTTACGGTCCCGCTCTTGACGCCGTGCAGGACAGTCATGGTGGTGCACGGCGCAGACTGGCTGATCCCCGAACAGGCACAGTTCTACACCTGGTGGGATGTGCAGTACATGCGCATGATGCTCCCGCTCTACTTCAGGAAGTCAACCGCTGTGATTTCTGTTTCCCAGGAGACCACCGAAAACTTCAACAGGATCCTGAAACTGCCTGAGGGCAAGGTACAAACGATCTATTTTGCACCAGCCAGGCATTTCAGGCGTGTCACAGACTCAGAGGAACTTGGAAAAGTCAAATCCCGCTATAATCTTCCGGATCATTTTATTCTCACGCTGACGAAGCGCAAGGGGGATAACCGCAAGAACCTGGGGCAGGTATTCAAGTCTTATTCCCGTTACCATGAACAGACAGCCAGCCCGCACAAGCTTGTCGTGGGCGGCAAGGATTGCCATCTATTCAGGGACGAATATGCCCTGCCCATGGATGGCTACGGAAAGGATATCCTCTTTCCGGATTGGATCGACCAGGCGGACCTGCCGGCCGTATACAGCCTTGCCGATCTCTATCTATATCCCTCCAACCTGGAGGCCTTCCCTATCCCGCTGACAGAGGCCATGGCCTGCGGCACTCCCATACTGACCTCGAACGTGAATGGGCTGAAGGAGATCGCCGGCGACGCGGCGCTCCTGTTCGACCCGGCGGATACGGAATCGATCGCCAATGGCATTACAACGATCCTGTCCGATTCACAATTGCGCGAGTCGCTTTCGTGCAGGGGTCTGGAACGCTCCAAGTACTTCAACTGGGATGTGTGCGCAAAAAACACCCTGGCCCTGCTGGAACGAGTGGCAGCCAGTTAAATCTCATGCAGCAACTTGACCTTTCAGCCCTCTCCGGAACGATCGTCATTGTGGCGCCCCACATGGATGATGAAGCCCTCGCCTGTGGCGGGCTGATCGCCCTGCTTCCTAACAAGCAGAAGCTGCACATTGTGTATGCCACAGACGGGATGCGATCTCCGGCCCCCATTATGGCAGGGGATGAAATTTCACCTGACCTTGGCAAAGTGCGCATGCACGAATCGGTGCAGGCGATGACACTGCTGGGTGTTCCGGAACAGAACCTGCATTTTCTCTGCCTTCCGGAAGCGGAGTTGACGAAGCACAGGTCCAGGCTGGGTGAAACGCTGCTGGAAAAGCTCCAGGCTATCGGTCCGCAGGTTGTTTTTGTCCCCTTCCGCTATGACCGCCATGCCGACCATCTTGCGGTAAATCATGTTGTTGTTTCCGCCGTCGATCAAGGCAACCTGCAGGCCCGGTTGATCGAATACTTCGTCTATTACCGCTGGCGGCTAATGCCAAAGCGTGACATCCGGAAATACGTCAAACCGAATGTTATTTATCGCCTGGATATTGCGAATGTGGCATCTCAAAAGCGGCAGTCCCTGGATCGCTTTGGTAGCCAGACAACAATTTATTATCCCTGGCAGACGCGGCCGATCCTGACGCCAACCCTGCTGGACGAGGAATGCCAAAACCCGGAATATTTTCTCATCTCGAACGGAGCCCACTCCGGGACGGCCGTTCTCTCTGGACCTATACCCTGGATCCGCCTGGCACATCGTCTCGAACCGATTTTACAAAAATGGAAGTATCTGGCAGGCGCCTTCCTGAAAAGGATGGTTCAAGCTCATGGCCGTTGAACCGGGACCCATACGGGTGGTCATGTTCGGCAGCGGACCGGAATTGAACCCGGATGCAAAGGAGTTCCTCTGCAGGCTGGACGAACATCCCGAGATCGAGCTCCTGGGCGCGTTCTGCCAGGCGGGATCCCGTTCGCTGCGTGCGGTGTTCGCTGACCTGTGGAAGCGTCGCCGCCTTCTGGCTTTTCCGTTGTTTGCAATCCGGCTGCTGGACCAGGCAGCCCGCTTCCTTCTGCACCCCCGCCAGGAAAATGCCCTCAGAAGCAGACTTGAAAAAATCTCCGGCCGCATCCATTTCATTCCGGACATTCATGCTCCGCAGGTGTTGGAGCAGGTGCAGGCGCTCCACGCCGACCTGGGGTTGATTTATGGCAGTCCCATTCTGAAGCCGGATCTTTTCGAGATCCCAAAACTCGGAACGCTGGGAATCCATCATGGGAAGGTGCCCGAATACAGGGGCAACAAGACCACCTTCTGGGCCATGTACAACGGCGACCCGGTCGTGGGGGTCACGATCCAAAAGGTGAACAAGGGTCTGGATACGGGAAGTATCGTCAAAACCGGCGAAGTGAGCGCCGATCATCGAGGATATCCATCCGTCGTCCGCGACCTGGAGGCGCTGGGGCTCGACCTCTATATCCAGGCGATCCTGGATGTCAAGCACGGAGTCACCGAGTTCAAGCCACAGACGGGTGTCAAGGGAAAGCTGTACCGCAATCCCAAACCCGCTGATTTCATCAAGTTCTGGATCAGGCAGTGGAAACGACGGCTGGGGAGCGCACGGTGAAGATCTGTATTTTTACCGAGACGTATTTTCCCGTAATGGGCGGTGGCGAAACCCAGGCGAATCTTTTGGCTGAAGGCCTGATCGCCGGCGGCCATTCGGTCATCGTCCTTACCCGCCGGTCGGATGCATCCTTGAAGAAGCACGAGCGTTATGGCAATGTTGATGTGTACCGGCTTGTCCCAACTGGCCGCGGTCAATTGAAGAAGTGGGGGCTGCTTCTCTCCAGTATTCCGATACTGATCCGCCTGCGTGCCCAATATGATCTGATATTTGTATCAGGCTACCGCATCATCGGCATGGCGGCCGTATTAGTTGGAAAACTTCTGCGCAAACCTGTAGTTCTCAAGGCGGACAGCCAGGGCGAAATGTCCGGTGAGTTCTTCGATAGCGGCTTGAAAAAGATGGGAATCTCCCATTCCTCCTTTCCCTTTAACCTGTTCCTCCGGTTTAGGAACTTCATCCTCAAAAAAGCGGATGCGTTCTCCGCCATCTCGCCTGAGATCGCCTCGGAATGGACCTCGGGCGGGATCCCGTCGAACAAGGTCCGCCACATCCCAAACTCGGTGGATACAGTCCGCTTCATCCCGGTGGATGTCACCCAGAAAATGCGCCTGCGCCAAAAACTGGGACTGCCTCAAGAGACAAATATCGCCATCTACACGGGGCGGCTTGTCTCCTATAAAGGCCTGCCATTGCTTCTGCAGGTCTGGAAGGAGATTTGCTGCAGGCACGAGAACCCCTTGCTGCTGCTGGCCGGCACAGGCGGACTCGATATCCATAACTGTGAAGCCGAGCTGCGCGAATTCGTGGCTTCTTCAAATATGGAGAAAAATGTTCGGTTCCTTGGGGTTGTGAACAACGTCGAAGAATACCTGCAGGCAGCGGACCTGTTTGCCTTCCCGACCGAGAACGATGCCTTCCCTTCCTCAGTGGTGGAGGCCATGGCTTGCGGTCTGCCGGTGATCGCTACTCCTGTGGGAGCCATCAAAACCATCGTGACCCATCAGCAGACCGGATGGTTGATTCAACCCAAAAATGACCAGCAACTTTTTGACGCTCTGCACGTCTTGCTCTCTGACCGATTGCTTGCCTCCCGGTTGGGGCAGGCGGCCTCGCGGAGCGTCCAGGAGAGATATTCGGCAATAACGGTTACAGGGAAATATTCATCCCTGTTCCAGGAACTTCTGGACCTGCAATGAGAAGAATGGACCTGCATTATGAAAAAGACGAACCTCAGGACAGTATTCCTGGCACTTATCTGTTTAATGATCGGTTTGGTTGTCGGAATGGTTGTTGGTATCAAGCGCGGGATTCCCTTTGTCACCCAGCGCGAGCAGTGGACGATCGGCATTTACCGGAGCAATTCTCCTTTTCATTTCAATGAATTACAGGGCTGGATCAATCCTTTATTCCGGGCGGAGGACGTCAACGATGTGCCCGCCAAGTTTGTGGCCGACCCCTTCCTGGTGCGGGAAGGCGATACCTGGAATCTCTTCTTTGAGGTATATAACAACGACACCCAGCAGGGGGATCTGGCCGTTGCCACCAGTAAAAATACCTGGATCTGGGACTATCAAAAGGTCGTTCTCGATGAGCCCTTCCATCTGTCTTATCCATATGTGTTCCAGGCAGATGGTGAGTATTATTTGATCCCGGAAAGCTTCGAAGATAACTCCATCCGTCTTTACAAAGCGGATGAATTCCCCACAAAATGGTCCTATGTCAAGACCCTGGTCGAAGGCCGTGATTATGTGGACAATTCCATCGTCTTCTACAACGATACATGGTGGCTGTTTTCCTCCGTAACCGACAACGATACACTTTATCTTCACTATGCAGACTCGCTCATGGGTCCGTGGAAGGAACATCCCCAAAGTCCTATTGTCGAAGGCGATGTCCGCAAAGCCAGGCCAAGCGGAAGAATGCTTATCTACGACAATAAGCTTTATCGGTTCACTATGGATATCGACCCGCCTGTCGGCACGCACCAGGTGATGGCATACGAGATTATCGAGATCACGCCTGAAACCTACTCGGAGAAACTGGCTCAGGAGGCTCCGATCATCATGGCCAGCGGCTCGGGCTGGAACGGCCAGGCCATGCACCAGCTGGACCCGGTCCAGGTGGATTCGAATTCGTGGATTGCCTCTGTGGATGGGTTTGGCAAATACTGGTTGTTCGGCTGGCAGTACTAAGGTTTGACTATGCTCAACACTGAAGCACAGACGCAGCAACCAGAAATTTTCAAAGATAACTCATGGGCATTGAGAGCCTGTCTTCTCATCCTGTTCCTGCTCGGGACATTGATCCGCTTTGACGAGCTCAAAGCCCCCGGTCATCTGCTGGACCGGGAGTACACCTCTGCCCTCTTTGCCCGCGCTTTTTATTTTGCAGACCACGAGGGTGTGGAGGATTGGCGCCGGGATATTGCCTTCACAGCCATGCACCAGCAGCCCATCCTCGAGCCGCCGTTGCTTGAATATCTGGTCTCATTGACATACAGGGTCCTGGGCAGGGAGGAGATTTTCCTGGCTCGTTTTTGGACAAATGCCTTCTGGCTGGTGGGCGGTTTTTTTCTCTTCCTGCTTGCCAGAAAACTGCTGACCACGGACGAGGCGGTCGTTGTGATCGCTTATTATCTGTTCGTGCCTATGGGGGTCATCATCAGCCGCAGCTTCCAGCCTGACTCACTGATGATGATGATGTTCCTGATCAGTCTATACGCTCTCGTAGTGTACTTTGAGACGTTTTCTACAAAGCACCTGCTTACTGCCGGAGTCCTGGCCGGGATGACCCTGCTGCTGCGCCCACTCGTCATCTTTGCCATTTTCTGTGCCTTTCTGGCCTTCTCCATCCATCGCAGCCAGAGCTGGAAAAAGGTTATAGACCGTCCTTTGGTTATCTACAGCTTTGTCAGCCTGCTGCCCTCTGTACTCTATTACGGGTATGGCATTCTCTTTGCCGGTTTCATGCGCTGGAAGATCTCCACTAGCTTCATGCCTTATCTGCTTGCCAAAAAAGAATTCTGGACCGGCTTGTTTCAGATGGAATTGAATGTGGCTGAATTCACTCCTGCCCTTGTAGCCATTATCGGATTCTTCCTGATACGCAATAAAAAAGCCCAATATCTGGTGATCGGCCTGGCCGTGGCGTTTGTTTTATTTAGTCTGGCTTTTACGTACCACATCCGTACCCATCCTTATTATCATATCCAGCTCTTCCCGATCGTCGGCTTATCTTTGGCACCGGTCGTCGTCCATATAGCCAGAGTTGTCCAGCAGTCCATGGGCCGGGCCTGGTGGGTGCCGGTCACCGCTGTGTTTCTGCTGGCAGCCTTTTTTGGCTACCGTGAGGTAAGAGGCAGCCTGTATCAGACCCACCTGGAAGATCCGAATGTGGCCTGGCAAATCGGCGAGATCATCCACCATAGTCCACGCACTGTATATGTTTCCTTTTACTATGGCGTTCCGCTGGAATACTATGGGGAGTTTGGCGGTGCGCCCTGGCCTGTCCGGATCGAGGACGAATTCTATCGGCGGCCTGGAGAACAGGAACTATCGGTCGAGGAGCGCATCGATGGCCTTGGCTTCAAGCCGGAGTACTTCGTCATTACCCACTTTGATCTGTTCGAGAGAAAGCACCAGGATCTTAAGAGCTATCTGAATACCAGCTGCAAGCTGCTAGCCCAGGAGGACCAGTATTTAATTTATGACTCTTGCTCGAGCATGTTCTTTTCAAAAGTCAGGCAATAAGCTTTCTCTTACTCGGGGATGGAATCGGCCAGGTTCCAATAGGCTTCTGCAAAGCGCTCTCCGATAACTTTGTAGCTCTCCGCGGTAAAATGGACGCCATCCAGTAAGGGCAGATCATCGGTCGTGATCATAGCCGTCATCGGCAGCTCTACGGATAACTGCTGCTCTTTGACGAGTTCCCAGTTCGTAAATGCATCCATGGCTAAAGTAGAACCCAATTGGGCGAATACAACTGGCAGATCAGGCTGGCCTAGATCCTTCCGAAAATCGGTAATGAATTGGGTGAACAAAACGGCCCATTCTGAGGCGTTCGGTTCCGGGTCCGGTTCGAGGATGGGATCCACGGCATCGGCTTCTCCCTGGAAAAAAAGGATGCCTGAGAGTTCCCCCATGGGAGAGGCTGCCAGGGCTCGTTTCAGGCAGGAACCATATAATGACTGGTCACTCAAATCCCTCTGCCATTGACCGATCGCACTGGAATTCTTGGCGCAGGGGATGAGACCGATGACAAGCTGTGGGTGGCGTTCAAGGTTTGCCAGGGCAAAGGACATCGACGGTCCGAAGAAAGCGATGCGGTCCAGAGAAACCTGATCCACCTGGTCATATGCATCGTCCACCGGGTCGCTGGCCACTCGCCAGTGATAATCGTTGCTGAATACGTAGAGGCGTGGATCTGTCACCCCATCCTCTGGGACCGGAGCCCATCCCACCATGTTGGATTGCCCGGCCAGGATGAACAGAGATAATTTGCCTTTATGAGCGGGTGGAATATCCACAACCGGTTTCCCAGGCGAAGCTGAGGCAGGGGCTGAAGCTGGATAGGGAATCCCCACACTTCTGAGAATGTTACCTACACCGATCTCCTTTTGAAGGAGAGCACCGGTCGATGTACCCGCAAGAAAGAGAATAATCCATAAAAGAAAGTGCCGACTTAATCTGGTTTTCATGTGCTATACCCGATCGGTTTTTTTCTATGATACCATCTGTCAGGCAGCGAAGGATTTACCTGTAGAATGACAAACATACTATCTGTAGCCACTGCCGGTGTGTATGCAGAACAACTTGCGGATGTTAACCACCTGCGATTCCCGCGTGTGGATTATATCGAATTGCAGCGTCTCCTGAATGTTGAGACCATCGATTACTCCTCCTATGACAGGAATTTCATTGGCCAGATTTTTCACCGCCTGGAACGGGAGCTGCGATCCGATATCTATCTGGCCAGTCTGAGCTGGTGGAAAAGTCGCCAGCACCCTGTGCTCTTCGCCTGGTCTGAAAGGGCAGGCATCCCACTGGCTGCATACACGCGGCTTGCCCGGTCTGACTACCGTTTTGTCACGATGTTCCAATGCTGGTCGGAACGGCAGGAACTGGCGGTCACAAAGCTCGACCTGTTTTCAGCCATGGATCAGATCATTGTCCATTGTACAAGTATGAAGGAGAATTTGGTCCGGCTGGGAGCGCAGGAAGATCGCATAAACCTCATTCACTACAGCATCGACCAGACATTTTTCTCCCCTCCGGCTGATGTGGAACAGCAGAAAAATATGATCATGAGCATTGGTGAGCCTCGATCACGGCACTATCCTTTGCTTTTCAAGGCGGTGGAAGGGTTGCCGGTAACGCTGAAGGTTGCCGGTTATGGTCAATGGTATGCACGCGAGAAAAATGGCTCCTTCCGCGGTCCGGTGCCGGAAAATGTATCCATGACCCGGCATCTATCACAGGCAGAGCTTAAAACCCTCTATGCCAGCTCTAAATTTGTCGTCCTTCCGGTCAGGGATCTGGTGTATTCCGCGGGGGCCACTGCGGCCCTGGAGGCAGGAAGTATGGCCCGGGCTGTCGTTGCTTTTCGTTCGAAGGGCATCACCGATTATGTAATCGATGGGGAGACCGGAATCCTGGTGGAACCCGGAGATGCAGCAGCCCTGCGGGAGGCGATCCACTACCTGCTGGCAAACCCCGCCGAGGCAAAACGGCTGGGCACTAATGCCCGGCAGCGTAT
>DATAKV010000507.1:0-2085 GCA_036261375.1 Anaerolineales bacterium | reverse complement strand
CATACGGAATGAGCGACTCGCTGGCTGCCTGCTCCAGATGACCTGCAAGGATCTCGAGGCTGGGGCCGCCCACCCAACTGGTGTTCTCGATCTCGGCGTTGTCGGCTTTATCCTGGGTATAGGCGAGCTCGCCCGCGGCTTCAGCCAGGTTCGAAATCGCCAGCACCTGCCAGCTGTTCTCACCCGAGAGGCCGAACGGAGACTGCGGCCAGATCGGGACGATGTTCAGTTCGGCATCCGAGTAATACGTATCGCCATAGGATTCAATCGTGAGCGGGTCTGTGGAGGTGATCCGGTAGCCCTTGAACTGTTCCAGGCCTGCATTGATGCTCAAGGCCAGAGAGGCATCATAAAGGGGGCTTTCTTCCTTGCCGGGATCGAAACCCTGGATCATGGACATGACGAAGTCGCCTACGGAGATGGGGCTGCCATCATGCCACTTGACCGTCTCGAACAGGTCGTCAGGATAGACGACCACGCTCTTCACATTGGCGGTGAGACCCTCGGGGAATTTTTCCGCGGCTGTGATCCAGCGCTGCTCCGTGGCGTCCCAATCGACCCAGGCATCCTCAGGCACGACAACTTCCGGTTCGGTATTGATCGTCAGCCAGTCCAGGTTCTGGGTAATGGGCAAGCCTTCTTTATAGGTCAGCTCGGCGCTGGCAATTCGTTGAGGATAGGGCAAGCCGGTATACGGGTCGGCCATCAGGCCGCCGCCGCCGTTGATGTTGGACGTGCCCATGGTGGTCATGCGCATGATCCAGGCATCCCAGACCCAGTTGCTGCCCCCAACAGTATTCCAGGGCTGCGTGTACAGATCGTTCGTGCCAATCTGCATCGTGCCGCCTTCCTCGTCTTTGAAGCGCAGGTTATAAGGACCGACGTTCGTCGATTCGGGACCGGTGGCGAGATCCGAGGTGACCTGTACGCCTTCGTTATAGGGTGCATACACTTGCTGATCGATCGTCCAAACGAATAGCGAATCCTCCATCGCTAATTCGAGGGCGCGTGCCATCATCTGATTGCGCTCCTCTTTCGAGGAGTACTGTCCCTGCGCCAGGGCATCGCCCAGTTCCTGGAATTCGGGATCGGAAACATTCGAAATGAAAGGCTCACTCGCCTGAATGCTGGTATTCAAATAACTCTGCTGGATGTTGCCGCTTTCATCGCGCAGCGATCCGAGACCGGACGGAATATAACCAGCTGTGTACATATGCCACTGCCCGTCCGCCGCGGTTGTACCCTGCCAGATCGTAAAGGCCTCCGAAGAGTTCTTGTACTGGCGGTCCACGGTAAACCCAACAGACTCCAGTTGGTTGGCAACATAATCACCCATCGGCAACCGGGTGCCATCACCGTCATTACGGATCAGGAAGATCAACGTAATAGGTTGGCCATTAAAGCTCCATTTGCCGTCCAAGAGCTCGGCGCCCATGCCTTCCATTTCGGCGTCGATAATTTCCTTGGCTTGCTCGGCGTTAAAGGTATATTTCGCTTCCAGTTTTCTGGCGGTATCGATCAGGTTGGTGTATTCCACAAGCTGGGTGGTGATGGGAAGAAGCTTCGGCAGGGAACCACCCGCATAGATTTCCTGGTTGATATAGTTGCGGTCGATCAGCCAGTTGAGCGACTCACGGATCTTGTGGTTCGAGAACGGGTTCAAACGGGTGGTATCCGTAAAGACCGCCGGGTTGAGGCTGATACCATAGTAACCACCAAAGGCCTGCGTGGATGGTAAGCCCGCTTCTCTGATCGCCGGATAGGAATCTGAGGCAAGGTTGAAAGAATAAAAATCGATGGTGCCCGCCTGAAGCTGGGAAATCGCCGAATCACCGGCCACCACGGAAACATCGATCTCATCCAGCCAGCCACCGCGGCGTGTGGTGGGCTCGGCGGTGGGCTCTGCTGTTGGTTCTTCGGTCGCTGCTTGCGTCGGGGCTTCGGTCATGGCAGATTCCTCTGTCTGCGCAGAGGGCGCTTCCGTCGCTGGTACTTGAGGAGCACAGGCTGCAAGCATCATACTGATCATGACCAGAAAACTGAGAACATAATACGTGTTTTTTATTTTCATGCTCTTCTCTCCTT
>DATAKV010000503.1:0-1566 GCA_036261375.1 Anaerolineales bacterium | reverse complement strand
TCCACAGGGACTTCCAGTTTTTTTACGGCGAGCAACAACGCCTGAGCCAGGCGGTTGTAGGATTCGAGAACCGTCCCGGCTACGCGGGGCTCGTCGTTTGGTGCGATGACCGAGTAGGTAATTTCATCGGTGTGCAGGATGGCGCGTCCCCCGGTCAGGCGGCGGACCACGTCCCAGCCGCGCTCGTGCAGGCGGGCCGGGTCAACATCGGCGAAGGGCTGGGCATGCCCCAGGGAGAGACAGGCCGGGTCCCAGGCATACAGCCGCAGGGTCGGCAGCGAGATGCCCCGTCCAATGTGTTCGAGAATCGACTCGTCAAGAGCCATGTTCCACGTGCCGGAGGCGGGTGGGGTGATCAGCAGTCGCCATGTATCCATGTAGCGTATTGTACCCAACCTGATGGGTGAAAAGCCTTCGCCAGACTGTGCAAAATAGCTTAAACTTGGAGGATGAATGTCCAACAGGCGATGGCAGACGAACTGGCCGCGGCGCGGGCTGAATTTCATGACCTACTTGCTTCACTCTCGGAAGAGGATTTTCGACGGCAGAGCTTGAACCCCGGCTGGACGAATGGGGAAATCCTGGCTCACATGACCTTCGGTTTTATCATCATCAACGTCCTCCTTCCCCTGGCCAGAATATGGGGGCGGCTGCCAAAAGGGTCCTCGAAATGGTTTGCCTGGACTCTGAACGCGGTGACACGACCGTTCAACGTGATTAACGAGTACGGCGCCCGGGGCCAGGGAAAGGTGTTCACTCGCGCACGCATAGGTGGCGTTTTCGACCGGGCCTGCCTGTCCCTTTTGAACAAGGCCGCCTCCATCCGGGAATATGAATGGGAGCGAGGTATGTATTACCCCACTCGCTGGGATCCCAACTTTGAGGAGTTCATGACTCTGGAGAACTTGATCCGGTATCCTGTTGTCCATTTGCGCTTCCACAGGAAGCAGATCGCGCAGTAGAGGTGGAAATGATGACCGCAATCAGGTCCTTCCTGTTCCTCTTGCTGGCGCCGGGCACGGTGGCCGGCTATATCCCGCTTGTGCTTCTCCAGCGAGGACCGCAATTCGACCCGGGCCTGCTGGCCCTGTTCTCTTCGCCGTTCTGGCTGGTCGGGGGGCTTATTCTTTTATGGAGCTTCTGGAATTTCCTCAGTGAAGGACATGGTACGCCAGCGCCGATCGACCCGCCCAGGCAGCTGGTTTTGAAGGGATTCTACCAATATGTGCGCAACCCCATGTATGTCAGTGTGATCCTCATTGTGATCGGCCATTTCCTGTGGTCTGGCTACTGGTTCATTCTGGCGTATGCCGGCCTGGCTTTTCTGGCCACCCACTTGTTCGTCATTTTTTACGAGGAGCCCGCCTTGAAACGAAAATTCGGCGCGGCCTACGAAGACTACCTGAGGCGCGTCCCGCGCTGGATTCCCAGGTTGACGAAGTAAGATGCCTGGTTTCATCAAACCCACCCTGTGGAAGCTTGTGCTTACAGCCGGCCTGTTTTATGCATCGAGCTCCGTGTGGCGGGCGTATGTCATCTCACGTATTTCAGACACCATCCCGTATG
>DATAKV010000501.1:0-2985 GCA_036261375.1 Anaerolineales bacterium | reverse complement strand
GAAAAGATCGAAGAACGGGAGCGGGAAGAGCAGCAGAGACGTGAACTGGAAGCGGCGCAGCGCCTGGCCGAAACAGAACGGGCCCGAGCCGAGGAGCAGACCCGCTCTGCGGACCGCCTGCGGATGCGAAACCGGGTGATCACCGCGGTTGGAATTCTTTCGATCCTCCTTGCGCTTCTGGCAGGCCTGTTCAGTTACCGATCCGGCCAAAGCCAGCGGCAGGCGCAGATCGCCGAAGCACAGGCAGAGCTGCAGCGCGATAACGCCCTCCTGGCGCAGGCAGCCGCACAGGCGCAAGGAGCGCGCGCGGAAAGCGAGAAACGGCTCGCGATTTCCCGCGAGCTCGCCATTGCCTCGATCAACAACCTGGATGTAAATCCCGAGCGCAGCATCCTGCTTGCCCTGCAAGGCCTTTCACAAAGCGATACACAGGAAGCGCAGGATGCCCTGCACCGTGCGCTGCAGGCCTTCCGAGTTGAGCTGAGCGTCCAGCACGAAGATATCGTCGAGGATGTTGCCTACAGCCCGGATGGCACACGTCTTGCCACTGCCAGCGACGATGGCACTGCCCGGGTCTGGGATGCTGCTACAGGCAAAGAACTGCTTAACCTTGAAACCGGTCCATGCGCTTCGGTCGCGTTTAGCCCGGATGGAAAGCTGCTGGCAACGGCCGATTACGAGACCCGGACCGTCAGCCTTTGGGATGCCATATCGGGTGAAAAATTGCTAACACTTGCCGGGCATTTGGCAGGTGTAAATCATATTGCTTTCAGCCCGGATGGCTCACAGATCGCTTCTGCCGGCGAAGACAGGTCTGTGAAAATCTGGGATGTGGTTACCGGCCAACCGTTACTAACTCTCACCAGTCACAGGGACATTGTCAGCAGCGTTGCCTTTAGCCCCGATGGGACTCAACTGGCGACAGGCAGCTGGGATCATTCGGTCAAATTGTGGGACCCACGCACAGGTGTAGAACTACGCTCATTTTCAGACTATTCGGAACCGGCGGAGGCATCCTTTAGCCCCGATGGTACCCGACTGGTGATCAGCTTCGGCGAAAAAGCGGAGATCAGAGAACTGTCCACCGGTGAAACGCTCTTTTCAGTCAGCGGTCACACCAGCCTGGTTGAACGTGTTTTGTTCAGCCCGGACGGGGAGCAGATCGCCACCGTCAGCATCGATGGTACGGTCAAGTTGTGGAGCGCCGAATCCGGTACAGAGCTGATGACCCTGGCCGGCCATACCAGCAGCGTGTTTAGCGCCGCGTTCAGCCCGGATGGCACTTACCTGGCAACGGCAAGCGGGGACGGAACGGCTCGGATCTGGAATATTTCCCCCTCTGGAAGCCGCGAATGGCTGACGATTTCCCGGCCTGGCTATGAAATGCGCAAAGTGACCTACAGCCCGGATGGCCGGCGCCTGGCCGTAGCCAGCCTCGACGGAACGGCCAGGATATTCGATGCCGAGCAGGGCCGTGAGCTGCTGTCACTCTCCGGTCATACGGCCCGGGTTTGGAGCGTTGCCTTCAACTCAGACGGCTCCCGCCTGGCTACGACAAGTGAAGACAACACAGCGAAGATCTGGGATGCTTCGACAGGCCAGGAACTGCTGACTCTCTCCGGCCATGGAAAGGGCGTCGTCGGCGGGTTCTTCCCCGGAGTCCTGGCAGCCGCCTTCAGCCCCGATGGCAAGCTGGTAGCGACCGCCGGCGCCGATGGGAATGCCATCCTGTGGGACTCTGCCACAGGCGAACAAAGAAAAGTGTTCTCAAACAATGGGATCGGCATCACCAACCTGGCCTTCAGCCCGGATGGAAAGGTTCTGGTTACTACCACCGACCAGCCTCCGGCAGCCGTCGCCGGCGAGGCTGCCGCGGTGCAGATGTGGGAGATCGCCACCGGCCGCCTGCTGTTCTCGGCACCGCAGCCGATCCGGATCTGGGGTCTCGGGTTCAACAGCGATGGGACGAATATTGCCACAGCCGGATTTGGAGGCATTGTCATGATCCGGAAGGCTGAAACCGGCCAGGTCGTACAGGAGCTGACCGGGCACACCAGCACGGTGAGCGGCCTGGCCTACAGCCCCGATGACCGCTATCTTGCCACGACCAGTGTCGATGGCACAACAAAGTTATGGGATGCTGAGACTGGCAAGGAATTGCTGACCCTGACCGGCCACGCAGGCCTGGCTACCGGCGTCAGCTTCAGCCCTGATGGGAAACGGCTGGCGACCTCGGGTCAGGATGGTACCATCCGCATCTACCTCCTGGACATCGACGATTTGATCGAGCTGGCGAAATCCCGCCTCACCCGCTCCCTGATGGTTGAGGAATGCCGGCAGTACCTCCATTTGGAGCGATGCCCGTAAAAAAAAGCCTCGTGGAGAGAAATCCACGAGGCTCAATCTTTATACTACAATCGTAAATTGCTTTATGTGCCTTCTTCCCACGAACCCAGGTACTTCACCTGCTCGGGGGTCAGCGTATCGATGTTCACACCCATGGCTTCGAGCTTGAGGCGGGCGATCTCTTCATCGATTTCCCGGGGGACCGAGTAGACCTTCTTCTCGAGCTTGTCTGCATTCTTGGCCATGTATTCGGCGGAAAGAGCCTGGTTGGCGAAGGACATATCCATCACGGAGGCGGGATGTCCCTCGGCAGAGGCCAGGTTGATCAGCCGTCCCTCACCCAGGATATTGATCTTGCGGCCGTCCTTGGTGGTGTACTGGTCCACGAACGGGCGGACGAGGCTGGGCTCTCCTACGCTCATCTTCTTCAGCGCCGGGATGTTGATCTCTACGTTGAAGTGACCGGAGTTGGCCACGATCGCGCCGTTCTTCATTGCCTCGAAGTGATGGCCATCGATGACATTGATGTCGCCGGTAACGGTGCAGAAGAAATCGCCGATCTTCGCGGCGTCGCCCATCGACATGACCCGATAGCCGTCCATGACTGCTTCGAGCGCTTTCATCGGATCCACTTCGGTG
>DATAKV010000499.1:0-3685 GCA_036261375.1 Anaerolineales bacterium | reverse complement strand
GAACAGGCCACCCGCGATCAGCACCAGGTCACGACCTGAGATTTCGAAGTTGAGCACGGAAAATAAGGGCTCTGTCAACCCAATGATCCAGGACAGGGAAAACAAAAGCAGGATGCGGGTGATGACCGCCATCATGATGCCGGTCGTGCGCGCCCGCTGCTGCTGTTCCTGGGGCAGCTTGCTGGCGAGAATCGATATAAAGATTACATTGTCCACACCCAGCACAAGTTCCAGAGCGACCAGGGTCAGGAACGCGATCCAGGTTGTGGGATCTGAAATCCATTCCATACATCTCTCCTTGAGAAAGTTAATTCACCAAAGTATAACCGAACTCAGCGGTAGAGTAGCTCCTTTCCGGCATGCTATAATTTAATTCATACAATGGCTTCCAACCCGTTAACCCTGCTTTCACAGTCCTCTCTGCAGGACTACGTGGATTGTTCCCTGCGCTTCAAGCTCCGATACCTCGAGCGTCTTTCCTATCCAGCCATGGAGTCTGAGCCTGCGCTGGAGAATGAAAAACACCAACAGGAAGGCGAATATTTCCACCGGCTCGTCCAGCAGTATCTGATCGGGATCCCGGCCGAGCATATCGCCCGGCTGGCGAATACGCCGACCCTGGAACGATGGTGGTCCAGTTTTCTCGCGGATCCCACTCTTCAGAGCCTGCGTGAGTGTCCAGACCTGCATCCTGAATCCAATCTTTCTGCGCCGCTCGGCAAACATCGCCTGCTGGCGAAATACGATTTGATCGTCATCCGGGATGGGAAAGCCACGATCTATGACTGGAAAACGTACCGAAAGAGGCCGCGCAATGAGTGGCTGTCTGCCCGCCTGCAGACGCGCGTGTACCGGTCGCTGCTGGTCCGGGCGGGTGCCCATTTGAACCAGGGACAGCCCTTCCTACCTGAGCAGGTGGAGATGGTGTACTGGTTCGCCGATTTTCCAGGCGAGCCGGCCCGGTTTGAATACACGTCCGCCCAATTCCAGCGGGACTGGGACTTCCTGACCAAGCTCTCCGAAGAGATTGACTCCGCCTCGGCCTACCCGCGGACGGAGGACCGTCAAAAGTGCTCCTTCTGCACCTACCGGTCCTATTGCGAACGCGGCGTTCGCGCCGGGGCCTGGGAGGAAGCGGAGGAAGAGACCCAGGCTACTGAGCTGTTCGACGTCAACTTCGAGCAGATCGGCGAGATCGCGTTTTAAGCTACTTCACAAAAATCCCCAAATGGTTCCCTACGGGCCGTTCGCGGCCGGGAATGTAGTTATCAATTGGCGCATTCAGGAGGCGCGGCAATCCGTCCTCCCCTTCGACGACCAGGGTGGACGATCCGCCGCCATCCATGCTCATCGCAGCAAAGGCACCCTGCTCGATCAGGATCTCCGCCAGCTCGACGAATGTTGCCCCGTCGCTGTAGAAAGGCTGCCGTCCATCCACTACGACAATATAAAGATACCGTCCATTGCGGTTGATCCCGACCGCCGTACGCGGCTCGACCTCTGAATTGTCCAGGTCAGGGATGATTTCGCCCTTGAGCACCAGCATGCGGTCGCCCGATATGGCGCTGTGCACGTTGTTCGGACGGTTATTGAAGGAAAGCGCATTTCTGCGGTTGATGTACAGGGTGGGCTCAACACCGATATCGCCATCATTCTCGCCGTCCCAATAGACATCGCCGTTCGAAGCGCTGAACCCGAACGGAGCCACAGGGTCGCCCGCACGCGGGTAATAATCCGCAACGCTGCGCGACCACCAGGGAGAAAATCCATCGCCATTGACCGCCACCTGCACACCGAACTCTTCCAGGAATTGGGAGGTAGCACGCGCCTTCAACGGCGTCTCACCCTTTGAGTCGGCAGGCGTGACAAGAAAGCTGATTCCCTTCGCTTTTGTATCAACCGTGATCACATGGGCGATCATCGGCCGCGGGAAAACCCGCACCAGGCGCCGGTACACCACGCCTTCATACAACTTCTGCTTCATCGGTACAGGCGCGGGACGGCCGCGGTCATACAGTAGATAGCCCCCGGTACACAGCATCAGGCTAACGATCACCCCCAGACCGATCTTGACGAATCTGGATTTCATACAATTATTATAAACAAACCGGGTGGACAGGTGTCCACCCGGAAATTAACACATTCTCATGAATGCGATGCTCAATTACACCGCAAAATCCTGTTCCGCTTTACGCATGGTCTTGAAGGATTCGATGGCGACCTCCAGCATGGACCGGTCCGGTTCGCGGGTGGTCAGGGACTGCAGCGCCAGGTTCGGCTTGATCAGCAGGCGGACAAACGGCGATTTCAGGTGGTTTGCCGTCCAGCGGATGTACTCTACGGCGATACCGGCGATGACCGGGATCAGGAGCACACGGCTGGCCAGCCGCCAGGCGAAGCTCAGGTCGCCAAGTGCGCTGTGAGCCAGGACCGAGATCAGCACAAAGGTCAGCATGAAGGCGGTACCGCAACGCGGATGCTCGATCGGGTATTTCGCCACTTCCTCGGGTGTGAGGTCTGCGCCCGACTCGAAAGCGTTGATCGTTTTATGCTCCGCACCGTGATAGCCAAAGAGCCGCCTGACATCCGGCATGAAGCCAATGGCCCAGATATAGCCCACCAGTAAGACCAGCCGGATCAATCCTTCCAGAAAATTGTGAGCCAGGTTCGTCCAGCCGAGCGAATGTTCCGCCCAGCCACCCACACCGGCCGGCAGCAGGATGAACAGGCCAATGCCGATGGCCAACGATGTAGCCAGGGTCAGGTACAAAGCCGGGCCCTCCAGCTTTTCCTCCTCACCAGTCTGCGTATTGGCAGATAAGGTGAGGGCGCGCATCCCGAGTCCTAACGCATCCCACAACAGGATGACGCCGCGCAGGAAAGGGATTTTTGTGATCCGCGATCGATAGACCGAGGCCAGGTTCTCCTTGTGGACCACAATATTGCCATCGGGGGCGCGCATGGCAATGGCAAATGCCTTCTGACCGCGCATCATCACACCCTCGATGACCGCCTGTCCGCCGTATGAAATGATCTTATCTTCCATGGTATCTGTAAATTCCTGCTTCCAATCTTGAGAATCGCGCCCATTCCGGGCAGCCTTCGCAATGAATTATTATCCTAAGTTATTAAAGAAATGAATAAACGCATCGATTCCCTTACGCCAGGTTGGCAGGTGCAGATGCTCGTTTGGAGAATGGACGTTGTCACTGGGCAATCCCATACCCACCAGTACCGACTCCACACCGCAGATCTGCTGCAGCATGGCCACCGCGCCGATCGAACCGCCTTCCCGACGGTAGAACGGGCGCAGACCCCAGGCAGCTTCCATGGCATCGTTCATGGCCTTCACGCCGGGGTTGTTCAGGTCGGCGATCGCGTACGGACTGCCCGTCAGCTTTTTGACGTCCCAGGTCACCGTCTTCGGGGCGTTCTCTTCCATGAATCGGACCATCTGTTTTTCCACTTCCGAGTCGTTCTGGTCAGGGACCAGGCGGCAGGAGATCTTCGCCATCGCTTTGGCAGGCAGGACCGTCTTCGAGCCGGGGCCCGTCCAGCCGGAGAGCAGGCCGTTCACTTCCAACGTGGGACGCGCACCGGTCCGTTCGGCAGGGATGTAACCCTTCTCACCCCACAAGCCAGGAACACCCGTCTCCACGAGGTAATGATTTTCATCGTTAGGCAG
>DATAKV010000498.1:0-2790 GCA_036261375.1 Anaerolineales bacterium | reverse complement strand
GATACGTCCGCGCCGGACCATTGCCCTGGGGTCCCGCTACAGACTGGAGATTAAAGGCGGAAAGCCGGGCACGCATGTCCTGGACAGAGACATACCGGCCCTGCGGAGCGGGGAATCCTTCGCCCCATGCCTGTGCGTTGCCGATCGGCATCACTTCTATGAAGCGGATATGCCAGTCATTCTCGATCGTCAGGCGCGCCAGGGCGGGCAGCTCATCATCGTTGAGTCCGCGCACGATAACGGTATTGAGCTTGAGCGGCGCAAGGTGCGCACGTTCAGCCGCTGCGAGACCTCTCCAGACCCGGCCGATGTCGCCTCCGCGTGTGATGCGCTTGAAACGTTCCGGATCCAGTGTGTCCAGGCTGACGTTGACACGGGATAGCCCGGCCTGGGCAAGCGGATGCGCCAGCCGTTCGAGCAGCATCGCATTGGTCGTCAGGCTGACTTCTTCGATCTCCCGGATGGAGGCAATGCGCTGCACAATGTCCACAATCTTTGGATGGATAAGCGGCTCGCCACCGGTGAGACGAATCCGCCTCACCCCGCCCTGGGCGGCCGTTTCCACAACCCGGACCAGCTCCTCCACCGAAAGTTGCTCCTCCCGTGCCTGCCATTGGAGACCCTCCTTCGGCATGCAGTACACACAACGAAGATTACAGCGATCCGTAAGCGAGATGCGCAGGTATGTGATGGCACGGCCAAATGGATCGATGAAGTTCATAGGTCCATCAATTGTTCCTGCTCAGCGAGAAAGCAGGTATTTCCACCAGCTCGTGGTAGTACGATTGTCCGGCGCAGGCACGGCAGAACAGCTCTCCATCCACGAAGACCTCACGCTCATTCATGATCTCTTCGCCGCACGAGGCACAGTCCACTCGAACACCTGGCCGCGAAACGATCTGCTGGACCGGTGTCACAAGCTGCACACGGGTGATCGAAAGCAGTTTTTCGTCAGGAAGGATGCGGTAGGCCTGCATCTGTGCAAAATAATGGCGCGACTCCTCCGGGCAGCATGCACAGGCCTGCTGGCGCACATCCAGCGCAGGTGCGACACGGACAGAACAGCCGGTCTTCGTGTCTACAAAGGTGGCAGCTACTTTGCCGTAATCCTCCACGCGTAACGTTCGATGACCGACTGTACAATCGGTTGCGGCTATAACGCCATCTGCAAAGCAGCCATCGGTTTCGAGGATGGCGAGCAGGCGCTTGCCGCCCTGGTTGGGTTCCAGGCGAAGGGCTGCCATCCCCGCCAGCCCAATGCGAACGCCGAGGATCTGGCGCGGGCAGAGATGGGAATGATGTTGAGATGACTTTTCGAGTAGAAGTTCGATATCCATATCTTTTTCCTGCAGAGTGACTGGTGACAAAAACGCCGCCTTCCAAAAGGAGACGGCATGACAGAGGCATGTAATCTCCTTTCCAAGTCCATCCCCTGATTGGGATTTCGGGAGGTTGACCTGTTTCCGGGGCAACCTTTGCCTCCCAGGGAGGCTGTCCATCCTGCCGTGGGTTTTGGCTGTAGGAAGGATGGATCGGAGTTTTAAGGATAAAGCTTCTCGAGGAAGAGAGCTCCATCCTTTATATGATATCTGTCCCCTTGCTTTTCCACATCACCAAAGCGGGTACTTTTTCAACTCACCCGATTGGGTGAGAAGAAACCCGCCTGACTTTTTATTTGCTCAGGTCTTTCCTGACTTTTTGCAGCTCGTCTAGTACATCCAATTCAACTTTCAGCTCACTGGAGAGAGCGCTGAAATAGGATTTCACATTCCTGACGAGCTTTCCGATCTCGCGGGCGGCGCGGGCCAGCCGCTCCGGACCCAGGACGATACCTGCCAGAAGCAGGATGACGATCAGCTCGCCGCCGCCAATTCCAAAGATACCTTCCATACTAGCCTCTACCAACGATCGCTGCCAGGGCGATGCTGATGATATAAAGCGCCATCAGCGGAGCCATGACCAGGCCCATGTTGACCGGATCCACGGTCGGGGTGACAGCGGCCGCCATGATCGCCATCAGCACGATCGCATAGCGCCAACCGCTCAGCAGCTGTTTTGCTGTGACCAGCTTTAACTTTGCCAATAACATGACGACCAGCGGCATCTCAAAACAGACACCGATCCAGAACATCAGGCGTGTTGTGAATCCGAAGTAGTTCTCAGGGCGCACCTGCGTTGTGATGCCCATGAAGTTTGTCAGGAATGGGATGGCAGATGGCAGCATGATGAACCAGGTGAACGCCACGCCCGTTGCAAACAGCAGTGTGGCAAATGGCACCATAATGAACAGCCAGGCGCGCTCAGTACGCTTTAGCCCCGGCAGGATAAACGCCATGATCTGGTAGACAATAACCGGCATGCCGAGCACAAATCCGCCCAGCAGGGAGACTTTCATGAAAATGGCAATGTTCTCGGTCAGCTCGATCGAGACCAGCTTCTCGATGCCGCCAATAGGCGTGGCCAGGTATTCAACCAACTGCTGCGAAAACGCAAAGCTGATCCCGGTGGTCAGGATCAAAGCCAGAAAAATCTTAAAGACCCGGATGCGCAGCTCGTTGAGGTGCTGCAGCAGAGGCGCGGAGCTCTCCAGCCGGGCACTGGCCTTATGGTGGGCGCGCCCAAAGGCGCGGAAGGTCTGTCGCCAGCCGCGTTTGCGCTTTTCCGGGGCTTTCGCTTGTACAGTCACGGCGCGAAATTATCCTTTGCTATCCTGGGTTTCCGTCTTTTCCTCACCCTTCAGACCCTTCTGGAAATCGCGCACACCCTTGCCCAGTTCGCCGGCGATCTTAC
>DATAKV010000489.1:0-3300 GCA_036261375.1 Anaerolineales bacterium | reverse complement strand
GCGGTGAACGGCGAAGGCTTTCTGCTGGACGATGTCCGCATCGATGCGATCGGCTATGAGACTGATTTCGAAAACAACGATGGAGGCTGGAAAGCTGCCGGATTTGCCCGGGTTGAAAACGTTCTGCCCCAGACCTTCCGCCTGAGCCTGATCGTCAAAGGGGATACCACCACTGTCACCCCTATCGAGATAAACTCTGACCAGACAGCCTCCATCCCGCTCTCCCTGGAGGAAGGCGAACAGGCCGTGCTGATTGTGACAGGCACAACCCGTTTCACAACGCATCCGGTCGCCTATCAGATCGAGATCGAATAGGGACACAATTAAACAAGTAGACAGGGAAACAGGTATCGATGTGTACATGTTCTCCTGTCTACATCCAGAGGACACTATGGCAACTGCACCGAAATCACAAGTACTTCACATGGCCAACCTGGCTTCCTACCAGGAAGGTTCCGTCGTCAGCCGGCAGATCACGAAAGATGAAGCCGGTAACGTCACACTCTTCGCTTTCGATGAGAGCCAGGAGCTGAGCGAGCATACCGCTCCCTTCGATGCTCTGGTCCATGTACTGGATGGACAGGTCGAAGTGATGATCTCAGGCACGCCGTTCGAGCTCAAAACCGGCGATGCCATCATCATGCCCGCCAACGAACCCCATGCGCTGAAGGCATTGACGAAGTTCAAAATGCTGCTGACGATGATACGAAAATAGTCTCGAATTGCTCCCGCCACCGGGACAGCGTGAGATCCAGTTAAACTCCAAACAAAGAAAACATCCCGTAGATATTGCATTCTGCGGGATGTTTTGACTTATGCGACAACCGCAGGCGCGGCCGTTTTCTTCAAGTACGAAATGGACATGAACAGCGGCACAAGTGATAACAAGCCGGCGATCACCGCGATCACAGTATAGTTCGTGGCATCGAAAATCAGGCCGCTGCTTAAGCTAATTATTGCCGAAGCCAGCCCCACAAGCAGGTCATTGGTTCCCTGCGTGCGCGAGCGCTCGACCGGCGATAGCTGGTCGGAGAGCAGGGTGGAGCCGCCCACAAAACAGAAGTTCCAGCCGACACCGAGCAGGAAGAGGGCCAGGGCCAGCGGCAGGACATCCGGCGAGAGGGGTGCGGCAATGCATGATAGTAACAATGTCGAGGCTCCGATCAGGATCATCCGCCCGCGTCCCCAGCGGTCCAGCAGCCAGCCCGAAACGATGGAGGGCGCGAACATCCCGAAGGTATGACCCGAAATAACCGAATAGATATCCGCCCGGTTGTGACTGTGATCTTCCATATGTAGAGAGGTGATGACCATGATCCCCACCATCACCACCTGTCCCAGCACCATTGCCGTCACGGCAGTGATCGCCGCTGGCTGGCGCAGGATTTCCATGATCGAACGCGCCGTGCCCTGCGGGATGGCTTCCGGATATTGCTTTGCCACCTCCCGGCCCAGGTCGCGCGGGTCGGGGCGCAAACCCGTGAACACGAGAATGGATGCCAGCATGAACAGGGCCAGCGTGGTGATGTACGCACCGGCAAGCTCGTCCATACCCATGTGTACTGCAAAGCCACTCACCGGCACCGCCAGCACCCGGGCCAGGATCGTGCCGATCACCCCGCCCAGTACCACGGCGGAGATCGCACGGCCGCGCTGGTTGGGAGGATTCACCTCCGCAGCGGCGAAGCGTCCCAGCTGGACTGCAGAATTGGTAATGCCCATCATCATCAAGCCGATCGTCACCCAGAGAAAAGAGGAGGTCTGGATTGCGATCAATACAAGGATATTCCCCAGTACACCGAGCAGAAGGCCCAGGCTGATCGAATTGCGCCGCCCAATACGGTCCATCAGTATGCCCCATAAGGAGGCGGAAAATGCACCGGCCAGCAGATAGGCGGCCGTGGGCAGGGTTGCCAGGGAGCGATCCGAGGCGAGCTTTGCGCCGAGGATGGGGTTGATCGTGGCCGCGGCAATGAACCCTGCCGAAGCCAGGCTTTGTGCCGCGAACAAAACGAACGTGATTTTCCGTGCAATTCGTTGAAAGTCGGTCATGTATTTCTCCTCCGGACGTGCCGATTATACGCCGAATGTCGTCAGGGACTGCACCAAGTAACACAGAAATCTGTCTCTTGTGCATCTCCGAATCATAAAGATACATGGGTAAAACCGACAATTTTGTTGGTACCGTTTTTGTCATCGTTTTGTTGTTCAGGCGTAAAATTTTCGAGGATATAATCCCAACATCAAGCCAGGAGAATCCCCAAATGCTTTCCGGAACCCAGCCTGCCCCTGCGCGAAAAACGATCGGCGTCTTTACATCGCAGGTCGGCCGCGCCTGGGGGTCGGAGTTCCTTGCAGGCATCACCGAAACCGCAGAAGCGAACAATGTCAATGTGGTCCACTTTGTCGGAGGACCGTTAAGATCGCTGGTCTCCTCCGAAGGCGAGCCATCCTTCGGTTTGTATGACCTGGTCAAGCCAGATCAATTCGATGGCCTGATTTTGACTGCTGATATCGCTTACGGCACCAGCCCGGCCGACCTGGCTCTGGTGCGGGACGTGTATGGCAGCCTGCCCATCGTCACCCAATCGGTGGAAGTGCCGGGTGCGTCCATGTTCATTCCAAACAATGCAGATGGCATGCGTGCCGCCCTTCGTCATCTAATCGAGGATCATGGGTACAAACGCATTGCCTTCCTGCGCGGCATCCGGGGGCAGATCGACGCCGAGCAGCGCTTTCAGGCCTACAAAGATGAGCTTCAGGCGCATGACCTGCGCTTTGATGAGAATCTCGTGGTGGATGGGGATTACACGCTGGAAAGTGGAAGAACGGCGGTTCGCATTTTGCTGGAAGACCGCTCCCTTCGTTTCCAGGCGATCGTTGCGGCGAATGACCGCATGGCATTCGGCGCACTGGAGGCCCTGCAGCAGCGCGGCGTGCGCGTCCCAGACGATGTGGCAGTAACCGGTTTTGACGATCTGCGCGAGGCCCAGGCCATCGGCGTCCCGCTGACCACGGTCCGCCAGTCGTTTTATACAGCCGGCAAACAGACGTTCGAAGCTCTCATCCGCTGTATCGATGGTACGACCATCCCGAAGACCGTGGTCACGCCTACTCAGCTGCTCATACGCTGGTCGTGCGGCTGCATGCCCGAGAACGTCCGCCAGGCCGCGGTGGCGCCGCGCGATGTAGCCCGGACCGGCAAGCTGGAGAATAAGCGCGAAGCTGCACTGCGGGCTCTGCTCAACTCGGCCGGCATCACCGAACAGGATCCCTCCCTGCCTCAATTCAAAGATTCGT
>DATAKV010000488.1:0-6781 GCA_036261375.1 Anaerolineales bacterium | reverse complement strand
CTGCCAGCTTGAGGTAGAGATCATGATCGCTCTTTGCCCAATCGCGCTGGCACGTGACCGAGCCCACACCGAGCGAAAAGGAGAACATCGCCGGATAGCCGGTGAATACAGCGGGAATATCGTTCTCTTCGAAGATTTCCTTCAAGCCGGTCATCAGGCGCTGGCCGCGCTGTTCGATGGTTTTGAGGATCGGCTGGGTCTGCAGGAGCTTTAATGTGGCATACGCGCCCGCCACACCAGGCTTGTTGTTTGTATAGGTCCCGCCCTGCGCCACGCCCTGCCCGATGATGGACATAATCTCTTTCTTGCCTCCGAAAGCAGCTATCGGGTAGCCGTTGCCGAGAGCCTTGGCATACGTCGCCAGATCGGGCTTGATGTTGTAATATTCCTGGGCACCCCCATTTGCTATACGAAAGCCGGTCTTGACTTCATCGAGGATGAAGACGCAGCCATGTTCCTCCGTCTCGCTGCGGATCAATTCCAGGAAGCCATCCTGCGGGTTGATTGCCGCACAGTTGCCCTGGCACGGTTCCGTGATGACGGCGGCGATCTGGTCACCGTACGAGTGCATCACCCGTTCCAGGCCTTCGAAGTCATTGAAAGGCAGCGTAATGATGAACTCCCGCATCGACTTGGGGATTCCGGAGGAGGCCGGCACCGGTATAGGACTACGCCGGTTCCCATAGGCTTCGACCGGCGAGTAGGTGGACCACAGGGTGTGGTCATGAAAACCGTGATAGTTGCCTTCGAATTTGAGTATGATGTCGCGACCGGTGTATGCCCGTGCCACACGGATGGCATGCATGGTCGCTTCTGTCCCGGAACAGGCAAGCCGGACCATCTCCACACCCGGAGCCATATCCGCAATCATTTCGGCCACTTCCACTTCAAGCTCACCGGTCATGGCAAACAGGATTCCCTTTTGGATCTCTTCGATAACCTTTCGATCCACTTCATCGTAGGAGTGGCCCAGGATGATGGGCCCAAAGGCCATGCGGTAATCGATGTATTTCTTCCCATCTACATCCCAAAGGTACGCGCCTTTGGCCCGCTCCACATAGGGTGTGATGCCCTCTCCCCAGAAACGGAAATTGGAATTCACACCCAGAGGCATAATCTCACGGGCACGTTTTTGCAAGGCATGAGTCTGTGAACCGAACATATCTCCTCCAATATAAGTTGTCGTTGGTTAAGGTCTTTCCCGCTCAGAGATCTCCCGGACAAGCCGCTCCGGCACCCGCCATTGATAAACATCCTTAATCACCAGTGGAACAATGGACGTGGTTGTCTTACGGACACCGGGGACTTTACGAACCACCTCGGTAATAAATTGATAGATTTCGGCTGTATCTTTCGCAACGATCTGGATACTTACATCTGATTCCCCAATACCGCAGGCCACATAACTCACATTATCGAACTCAGCCATCTTACGCGCCACTTCCATGATCCGGTCCGACTCGACTTCCATCCATACATCGGCAATTGTCGTAAGACCAAAAGCCTGGGGCTTGGCGACTGCGCTGATGCTGATGACCCCTTCGTCGACCATGCGATCGATCCGGTAGCGGACGGCCCGTTCAGAGATATCACCGATCCGCCTGGCAACCTCTGACGCTGGCATCCGGCCGTCATCCAGCAGGAGATTGACAATTTTCACATCTATTTTGTCGAAATTGTACATAATATAGTTGATTCTTTTCCGAAAACGACATACGGTAGGTCCACTATACTGTATAAGTAGAGTACAAGTCAAGTATAAATTAATTCGAAAGTTCACCTCCCAATCCGCTGTTGATCCGAAGGCCATGCGGTCAATAAGAAGTCTCCAGCAAGTCCTGTCATGCAGGATACGCTTGTGAAGTAAGAACACCTTTTTTCAGCTTGTCTCTATCTGGCAGCACTACGCGACATGACGCGTGTAGCGCATACAAACTCCCATCATTTTCAATTGAAACAGATTTCACATTGACTATCAGGGGCCGAACAGGTATAATTATTTCTTGGCATTATCTCAAACAAGTAGGAGCAAAATTATGACAACACCAGATATCGTGGCGGTGACGCCCGAGCCAAAAACCAAATTAAGCGGAAAAGTGCTGAAGACCACCCTGGCGGGGGCGCTTGTGGATGTGGGCCAGAGTCTTCCGGGGGTTATTCACATATCCCAGCTCAGCACTGAGCCAGTCAATAAAGTAGAAGATGTTGTTAAGGAAGGCCAGACTATAGAAGTGTGGGTACGCCGTGTCAGGAAGGACCGCATTGAGCTCACCATGGTCCAGCCGCTCGCCCTCGAGTGGAAGGAAATCGAGCCGGACATGATCGTAAAGGGCAAGGTTGTCCGCCTCGAAGCCTACGGCGCGTTCGTCGACATCGGTGCGGAGCGCCCGGGCATGGTCCATGTCAGTGAGCTGGCCCATGGCTATGTCAAGACCCCCAATGAGATCGTCAAGGAAGGCGATGAAGTCGAAGCCAAAGTCCTGGACGTCAACCGCAAGAAGAAGCAGATCAAGCTGAGCATGAAGGCGCTCGAGCAGGAGGTCGAAGAGTTCAAGCCTGCGAAGAGGGAAAAGGACAACAAAAAGGCCGGCAAGCGCGGTCCGAAGAGAAACGAGGAAGAAGTCTTCGAGCAGGAAGAAACGCGCGAGCCCGAGCTGACCGCCATGCAGATCGCCTGGCAGGAAGCGCTCAACAAAGCCAATGCCGATAAGGGCTATAAAGTGAAGCGGACCAAATCCAATACGACCCAGGAACAGGAAGAGATCCTGAGCCGCACACTCGAAAAAAGACTGCCCACAGGCGGATAAATCCGAAATAAAAAATCAGCCGGAAAACTGGCTGATTTTTTATTTACTCACTTTTTGCAGCTCTTCCAGGAACTTTTCTCTATTGGCAGAACGCGCTGTTTTGCCGCTGGAGGTTTTCAAGATCCATTTCGGACCGACAACCTTGACGTGGCGAAGAGCGATCGCCGAGTTCTTGGTGATATGGGCGCGGAGCGCATCGGCGATCCGTTGCTGTTCGGCCCCATCCTCGGAATCTACTTCGGCGATAATGACCACTTCCTCGGTCCCCTGCTCCTCGTCATACATACCAAATGCTACGGACCGGCCTGCGTGAACACCGGGCACTTCATAGGAAAGCATCTCCAGGTCCTGCGGGTACACGTTCTTGCCCCCGACGATGATCATATCCTTCTTACGCCCGGACACGAACAGCTCTCCCTCAGAGATGAATCCATAGTCGCCGGTCAGGTACCAACCATCCCGGAATGCCTTTTCAGTCAGGTCGGGCCGGTTGAAGTAGCCGGTCAGCATGCAGTCGCTTTTGAGCGCAACCTCACCAATGACGTAATCAGGCAGGTCATTGCCGTTCTCATCGAGGATGCGGATCTGTACATTTTCAAGCGGATACCCGGATGACATCATTTTCATCGAGGGTCGGTCGTCGTACGGAATCCGGGCGACGCGTTCAGTCATGAAGACTTCACGATCGACCTCAACGACAAGCGGCTCGCCGTCCAGCCGGCTCTGGGTGACAGCGAAAACATTTTCCGCCATGGCATAGCATGTTTGGAGAGCGCTCCGGCGCAGGCCATATTTCTCAAAGTGCTCGAGGAAGGCACGGTGACTTTCCCAGCGCACAGGCTCGGAGCAGTTGATGACTGCCCGCAGGGACGAGAGGTCCACACCTTCGATGTGGCGGTCACGGATCTTCTGAGCACAGAAATTGTAGGCAAAATTAGGCAGCCAGACCAGCGTGCCGCGATAGCTCGAAATGGATTGCATCAGGCGATAAGGCGCCCGCACCCAATCGAACGGCGACATCAACACAAGGTGGATCCCTGAGAGGATGGGCATCAGGAAGCCGGCGATCAGCCCCATATCATGATAGAGCGGCAGCCAGGAAACGATCACATCCTCCTCATTCAAGGAGAGCGATTTGTTATAGGCATCCAGCTGGTTGAAAATGGCCCGGTGTGAGAGCGCCACTCCCTTTTGCAGACCCGTGGTACCAGATGAATGCTGGAGCAGGACAATATCGCCGGCATTCCGTTCAAACCCCCGCAGCGTGTCCAGGCTCAATTCCCCTTCCGGCTCGAACTGGTTTGTGAGAATGACCGCACGAACCGGATCACTCGCCGTCAGGGCAGAGCGGACATCCGCTTCAAACTCCGGATAGGTAACAATGACTGTTGGCCGGGTCACGGATATGAGCGACGTCAGGTCGGCGCGATAACGCTCGGGGGACAGTTTCTCGGTCAGGAAGGGCATGATCGAGGGGATTGCCCCGTGCAGGATCGAACCCCAGAAAGAATAGAGTAATTCCTCACTATGCTGGAGGATCAACACGACTACTTCCCCAGCCTGGATGCCCTCACGCGCCAGGGTGCGAGCAAAGGCGGCCGCGCCGTGCAGGAGCCGATCACAGGTAATGGGGACATCCTCCCGGCCGGCGAACTGCAGCGTAACGGCCACCCGGTTGGGGGTCCGTGTGTGAAGCGCTTTCAGTCGTTCCGGAAGAAGGGTCATCTGCGCGATTCGATTAGTGTGGAGAGCTGATCGAGACTGTCGAATGTATCCGCATTCAGTTCGGTATCTTCGATTCGCACGCCGTAGGTGTCTTCCACAAATAGGGCGAGGTCCATCAGGCTGAACGAATCGATCAACCCGCTCGAAATCAGTTTTTCGTCCCCGCCGATGGCCCGGCCGGGCTGCTTCAGGATTTTTTCGGAAATGAATTTTGACAATTGATCGTTGATCTCAGACATTATTTCTCCTTTGTGGAACGCAGGTACGCTTCCATAAATCCATTTAAGTCCCCGTCCAGGACAGACTGGGTGTTGCCAGTTTCATGGTCTGTGCGGTGGTCCTTGACCATCTGGTAGGGATGCAGGACATAGGAGCGGATCTGGCTGCCCCATTCGGCCTTGGTGTATTCGCCGCGCAGGACGGCACGCTCCTCCTCTCGTTCTGCCTGCCGAAGCTCGAGCAGGCGGGCACGCAGGATGCGCATGGCGAACTCGCGGTTCTGGGTCTGGGAACGCTCGTTCTGACAGGTAACCACGATCCCTGTGGGAATGTGTGTAAGACGGACAGCAGTCGCATTCTTCTGAACGTTCTGTCCTCCTGCACCGGAGGAACGGAACACATCCATTTTGATGTCGCCAGGCTCAATCTCGATATCCGCTTCGTCCATGGCGACCTGCGGCAGGACCTCTACAAGCGCAAAGGAGGTATGCCGGCGGTGTGCGGCGTCGAACGGCGAAAGACGCACCAGGCGGTGCACGCCCTTTTCCGAGCGCAGATAGCCGAAGGCATATTCGCCGTCGACCGAGATCGTCACGCTTTTGATACCTGCTTCTTCGCCCTCGGTGATGTCGAGGATCTCGGTTTGATAGCCCTGCTCCTCCGCCCAGCGCAGGTACATGCGCTCGAGCATGGCCGCCCAATCCTGGGAATCGGTCCCGCCCGCACCGGCATGGACCGCCAGGATGGCAGAGTCGTGATCGTACTTGCCGGAGAGCATGGCGGTGAAGGAACGCTTTTCCAGCTCCGCTTCAATGGCCGATATTTCCGTTTCCAGTTCCGGACGCATGCTTTCATCGTCCATCTGTGCAAGTTCGACAGCATCGCTGACGCGGCGCGAGAAGGCGTTCCATGACTCTACCTCGGCTTTCAAGCCGTTGTACTGTTTCATTAAATGCTGAGCCTGGGACGGATTCCCCCATAAATCAGGCGCTTCGATTTCCTTTTGTAGTTCGGCTACTTTCAGTTCCTTGGCAGATACGTCAAAGACGCTCCAGCAGCTGATGGACCAATTCCTGAGACGGTTTCAAACGGTTAACAAGATCCTGCATTTGATTTCCTCCAATTAAGAGCCAAGAATTCCACGGACGAAGGCGTCCGGGTCAAAAGGGATGAGGTCCTCCGGTTTTTCACCAAGACCCACATATAAGATCGGGAGCCGCAGCTCACGCTGGATGGCAAAGGCCATGCCGCCGCGCGCCGATGAATCGAGTTTCGAAAGAATGACGCCTGTCACATTGACCGCTTCTTTAAATGCCTTGGCCTGCTGCAGGGCGTTCTGGCCGGTGGTCGCATCCAGCACCAGCCAGACGGCGTGTGGTGCACCGGGAAGAGCCTTTCCGACGACTCGATGGACCTTCTTTAGCTCTTCCATCAAGTTGAAGCGGGTATGCAGGCGTCCTGCGGTATCGACGATAACCAGGTCCACATACCGGGCAGCGCCGGATTGGACGGCATTGAACGCCACCGCACCCGGGTCTGATTCCGGCGCGCCCGAAACCACATCCACATTGAGGCGGTCGCCCCACACCTGAAGCTGGTCCACGGCCGCGGCGCGGAAGGTATCCGCCGCGCCGAAGAGCAGGGTCTTTCCTTCGGACTGGAAACGCTGGGCGAGCTTGGCAATGGTGGTCGTCTTGCCCGAGCCATTGACACCGACCACCAGAATTACGGAGGGTATTTCCGTCCAGCGCGGTGGAGATGACTTATCCAGCCGTAACTGAAGCTCATTGCGGAGCGATTCTGAAAGCTCCTCGGAGCGGGTCAGGCCTTGATCCCGGACGGTGCGCTTGAGGGAGTCGATGATGTCCGCTGTTGATTCAATCCCCAGGTCTGCCTGGATGAGGAGCGCTTCGAGATCGTCCCAGGTCTCCTGGGTAATGTCGGTTGCGCCGAAGAGAGTTGCGATCTGACCAAACGCCGCCTTGCTGCTCTTGGCGAGTCCGGTCTTCCATTTAGCGAAGAGGTCGGTC
>DATAKV010000469.1:0-8399 GCA_036261375.1 Anaerolineales bacterium | reverse complement strand
AGAGCCGTATCGAGGCGCGTGGTGCTGATCCCCTGCATGGAGATGTACACATCGCCCTGCATCGCCTGCTCCAGCCAGAGCGTGACCGTGGTGCGAAAGCTGGTGATCATGACCTGCACGCCGATTGTGACCGCAACGGCGATCATCAACGCTGCGACCGCTACAGCCGTCCGGCTCTGTGAGCGGATGACATTGCGCGGCGCAAGCCGTCCGGTGAACCCGAACCATCTGCCCAAAGGTTCTCCAAGCAGGTGCATAAGCCCCGCCGTCACCCATGGAGTCAGCATTGCCAGGCCAATGGTCACGATGGCCGTGCCCATAAAACTGATCACCAAACTTCTGGATGGGATAGCAAGGATCAGGCCGCCTAAAAGGGCACTGAGACTGCCAACAATCGCCACCCGGTTGACCGCCAATCCGGCCTTGCTCTCCAGCCCCGCACGGATGAGCGCCAGACGCGGTGGGACGGAAGCGGCCTCCCAGGCAGGCGGCGCCGCGGCGATGACGCTGGCAATCAGCCCCGCAAGCCCACCCTTGATCAAGCTGGCCGGCGGGATCTGTATTCCCCGTACGCTGACGACGAAGAACAGATCGTTGATCGTCCGGGTCACCATTTGTACCGCGCCCTGGCCGAGAATGATCCCCAATCCCAGTCCAAGCAGGGAGCCGAGAAGGCCCACCAGCGCGGCCTCCGCCAGTACCATGCCAAAGACCTGTTCACGCGTGTATCCAAGGCTGCGCAGGATGCCAAAGATAGGTCGCCGCTGGACCACCGAGAAGGTCATGGCGTTGTAGATCAGGAAAACACCTACAACCAGCGCCAGCAGGCTCAGGGCGGTCAGGTTGATCCGGAAGGCACGGGTCATTTCCGAAACCTGGCTGCTGCGCAGCTCAGATGGAATCAGCATGCTGCCCCCCGGGAGAATGGACTCAAGCGCCTCGGTATCGTAGCCATCGGGCAGGATCAGGTCGATTTGCGAGAGCGTTCCCTTCGCGCCTGCCAGGCTCTGCGCCGTGGCGATGTCCGTCAGGATCAGGGTCTCGAGAGCGCGGCGGGCCAGGTCATCTCCGGGCGAGAGCACACCGGTCAGGTAGGCTTCCCGGGTCTCGCCATCGATCATGAGCAAGACACGGCAGGATTGATCCAGAGCATCCGGAGGACAGGGTTGGAGCCCATATTGCTCGGCGATGGGAGCGGAGAGGAGAATGGACCCGGGTACCAACAGCGCGGCGATCGCTTCCGGACGGGTCTGGCCGCCGGAGCCCAGGTAGCTGCGAAATGGTGATTCGGCGAACGGATCGATCCCGAGCAGAGTGAACGGCACGTCGCCCAGCTGCGGGCTGAGGACATAGGTTGTGAGACGCGGCGCGCTCTCGAATTGACTGCGCCAACGCGGGTCGGTCCGCAGCTGCACATAGAGGGATTCGTCCACGCCTGCGCTGCTAGAAACGATCGCATGGGTAGCCCGGCCCGTGACCGCGCTGGTGCTGAGCTCGAAGGCCCGCTCTGCGCTGGCGTTGGCCAGGTCGATACTGACCATGGCCGCCACACCCAGGGCGATGCCCAGGATCATGATCGCAAACTGGACCGGGTGACGGAGAAGCGTTCGCAGTGAGAGCATGCTCAGTCTGCCTCTACGAGCTGGCCATGAGTAAGACGCAGGATCCGGTCGGCGTGGGAGGCGGCTTCCTGGCTGTGAGTGACCATCAACAAAGTCCGGTTCTGCTCGCGGGTCAGGCGTGCCAGCATGGACATGACCTGTGCCCCGGTCTCTTCGTCCAGGTTGCCGGTCGGCTCATCTGCCAGGATCAGCAGGGGTTCATGGACCAGGGCGCGCGCCAGGGCAACGCGCTGCTGCTCTCCGCCGGAGAGCTTCTCGGGGAAGGTGTTCCAGCGGTCGAGCAGGCCCACGGAGTCGAGGAGCGCCTGTGCTTTTTGGAGTATCTGAGCTCGCGGGACGCGGTTCAGCTCCAGAGGCAGGCTGACGTTTTCTCCTACGGTCAGGGTGGGGATCAGGTTGAAGAACTGGAACAGAAATCCGATCCGGGCGCGGCGGAAGAGCGTGCGGTCACGCTCCGGCAGGGCGGTCAGCTCACGGCCGTCGATCCAGATCTGGCCGCTGTCCGGGTCGTCGATGCCGCTGATCAGGTTGAGCAGGGTGCTTTTACCACTGCCGCTCCGGCCCAGGATGGCGGTGATCTCGCCGGATTGGAACTCGGCGTGTGCATTCTGCAGGACCGGGCGGCGCAGGTCCCCCTCGTAGTAGGATTTTGTCAGGTCATGGAATCGAAGAAAGGCAGTCATGACCTTGATTGTATTCTGTATGGATGAGAGCTGTCTCAGTCGTGTGCGGATGAGCGTCTGATCTCGTGGGCCATGATGTTCCGGCCCAAAGCGGAAGGCGGCTCAAGGTCGTCCAAGGCTCCTCAAGGCTCCCCAAGGGCCCTGTAGTATTCCTGTAGGTAATCCTATACTATATCCTGTAGTTATTCCTGTAGTCCCGGGCGTATCGGTGGTGTCAGAAAAGGACAGGCTTCTCCCCGCTGGCTTCGAGCCTTGCACGCTGCCTCTGTGCAAGGCCGTGGCGCTCCTTACTGTCTATCCAGTCTACATCAACCGGCGGGAAACACACCTTACAAAATGTTCTCAAGGTCGATAATACAGTATGCATACCCATTTGGACACTCGGTGGGCGGCCGGTGAAGCCGTGCCTGTATAATCACAGGATGATGTCTCACCGCATTTTTGAGCTATTCCTGGCCATGATCCTTCTCAGCCTTCTGCCTGCCTGTTCTTCTAATCAGCTTCCTTCGGCGCAGGTGGACATGCCGGACCTGGCGAATATTCACGTCCCACCCGGGTTTCTTGCCGCCGATGGCTCACGCCCGCTTTTGTTCCCACGGGATTTCGGCGCCCATGATGATTTCCGCACCGAATGGTGGTACTACACCGGCAACCTGCAAACACCGGAGGGTAGGTCCTTTGGTTTCGAGCTGACGATCTTTCGTGTGGGCCTGCTGCCGCCCAGCGAAGGTCTGCCCGCTGATTCAGAGTGGTACAGCCGCAGCCTGTATTTCGCCCACTTTGCCGTAAGTGACATTGTCGAGGAGCGCTTCTTCGCCTTTGAGCGCTATGCCCGTCCGGGTCCCGGTCTGGCGGGAGCCCAGGGAGATCCATACCGGGTCTGGCTGGAAGATTGGGAGATTGCGGAAACTGATGCGGAGGGATATCGCCTGCAAGCTTCACAGGAAGAGGTTCGCCTGGATCTATCCCTGACCGATGAGATGGGTGTCATCCTGCATGGCGACGGGGGATACAGCCGTAAAGGAGAGAACGCGACCAATGCCTCCTATTACTACAGCCAGCCGCGCCTGAAGGCTGAAGGATTTATCGAAATAGAGGATGCTCGTTTTCCAGTCAGCGGCCTGGCCTGGAAGGACCATGAATTCAGCTCCGGGGTGCTGGATGAGGATCAGATCGGCTGGGACTGGTTCTCTCTCCAATTCGAGGATGGGCAGGCGCTCATGCTTTTCCAGCTGCGTGAGAGGGATGGCTCAGTGTCTGCCTCGTCCAGCGGCACGCTCGTCACTGCAGATCGAAATCCTTTGCATATACCGAGTTCCAGTTTCGAGATAACTGTTCTGGATCGCTGGCGCAGTCCGCATACTCAGGGTGAGTATCCTTCTGCCTGGCAGCTCTGGCTTGAGGATCCTGCGTGTGTACTCGAAGTCCGCCCGTGGATGGCGGACCAGGAGATCCATTTCTCTGCAGTTACTTACTGGGAGGGTGCGGTGCGTTTTGAAGGTGTGTGCAACGGATCGCCCGCCCGAGGAAATGGGTATGTGGAGCTGACTGGTTATGCCGGGAATCTACCACTGCCATAAGAAGGCGGTCCCGCCCAGATCCGAATAACTCGTTTAAAGAATAAACGTTATTCTTCTAGATGGAAAATCCGGAACCGTCGAAGGGAGAAAGGGAAACATCTTATGGGCCATTCTCGATTATTGATCACTGGCATCAACGGACTGATCGGCACAATCCTGCATTCTGCTCTGGCTGAAAAATATGACATCGTTGGATTGGACCAGACTGGGCCGTTTTCAGACCGCGTTACAGAAGTCGATATAGCCGACTACGGCCAGGTGGCTGACGTTCTGCGCAGGTTCCGGCCGCTGGATGCGATCGTTCATCTTGCTGGCAACCCCAGTGTCGATGCGAGCTGGGAGGACGTGTTAAGCGCCAATATCATCGGCACCCGGAACATCTTCGAAGCAGCACGCGAGTTCCAGGTGCCGCGGGTGGTCTACGCGAGCTCCAACCATGTGACAGGCGCCTATATGGGGATCAAACCCAATTTGTTATTGCAGCACCAGGTCGAACCGGAAAAAATTTCAGTGAGAGACCCGGTCCGGCCGGACAGCGAGTACGGCGTGAGCAAGGTGTTTGGGGAGGCCCTCGCCCGCTACTATTGTGCCCGCTGGGGGGTCGAGGCAATCTGCCTGCGAATTGGAGCCGTCTTAAAAGACGATGACCCAACCCGGGATCCTCTCAATCGGAGGATGTGGTTGAGCCATCGCGATCTCGTGCAGCTCTTCGAAAAGAGCCTGCGTTCGAATATTGTTTTTGGGATCTACTACGGGATATCCAATAACAAGAGTTCCTTCTGGGATATCTTGAATGCCCGGGCCGAGCTGGGCTTTGCACCTGAGGATGATGCTTCTTTACGTTAAGTCGTGGCGGAGGTCAGGTCGATCCGGCTGGCGAACAATCCAGACCAGGGCCAGGCCGGTAATGGCGCCGGCGATCAGTCCTGTGGTCGCTGTCACGACCGATGTGCTGGCAACAGGGTTGATGGCGGGATCGTTGATGAACAGGTTCAGCGAAAACTGGCTGGCATAAAATCCCAGCGTCCAGCCGACTACGTTGGCCAGGATCCACATCCACAGGCTGGGGATCTCCCGGCGCAGCAATGGCCATTGGACGAGGGCGATAATCACCCCAAACAGGATGAAACCGATCAGCGCCCCTACGGCTGTGCTGGACATGCTGTTGATCAGGAACAGGCCAAGTGCATAGCCCACGGCCCAGCTTGTGCCGCCAGCGAGCACCCAATCATAGCTCTCAACCAGGTAGTTACGCAACACCGCCCACTGGGTCAGGCCGATGAGAAAGCCGGCCAGCAGCGGAACGATCACACGCGCCCATTGCAGGTCCAGATAATTGATCAAAAACAGGGATGGCAGGAACCCCAGCAGCATGCCCAAAGCCGTTGCCAGCGTCCAGCCAAGCCATAAGCCGGATTCATTCCGGGCTACCTTGGTTTCATCGATATCGATTCCTGTGCGTGTCATCTTTTGCCTCCATATGTCTATATGTCCAGCCGCTGAATCTTTATCAGGGAGTTACCCCGTATAAAAATACGTGTTTCCACGTGTATATTAATAACGATAAAAATACTCATAGCGTACGATTCGAACAACAGGAGGCGAGATGTACCGTCGGCAATATGTAAGGCGGGGAGGTACCGGAGGAGGCTGCGGTGGACGGCTGATCTTTGCGGCCATCATCGCAGCCGTTTCCCTGTTCAGTTATTTCAGCTCGAGACAGGATAATGTCGTGACTGGTGAGACCCAGTATATCGATATTACCCCCGAGCAGGAGATCGCACTGGGCCTGGAGGCCGCGCCGCAAATGGCCGCGGAATTTGACGGCCTGGACTCAAACCAGAACGACCAGGCCATTATGGATCAGATCGGTCAGCAAATCGTGCAGAGCTCACCGGCCCACCTAACGCCGTATGAATTCGATTTCCATTTGCTGGCTGACACGGAGACCATCAACGCTTTTGCACTGCCCGGCGGTCAGATCTTCATCACCCGCGCTCTTTACGACCAGCTCCAGACAGAAGGCGAGCTTGCTGGCGTACTGGGACATGAGATCGCCCACGTCGTCGCACGTCATTCAGCCGAACACATCGCCAAGGCCAAGCTGACGGAAGGGCTGACCGGGGCAGCGGTGATCGCGGCGTACGATCCCGAGAACCCGTCAAGTGTCGGCCGGGCTCAGATCGCGATGCTTGTCGGCCAGCTGATCAACCTGAAGTTCGGGCGTGACGATGAGCTGGAGTCGGATTTTCTGGGCGTTTGTTTTATGAACGACACCGGCTACAACCCCCAGGATATGATCCAGGTGATGCAGGTGCTGGCTTCCTCGAGACAGGGCCAGTCGCCTCCGGAATTCTTCAGCACGCATCCCAATCCTGAATCGAGAGTTACACGTATCCAGGAGGCCATCCAGAATATCAATGCCTGCCCGTGACGAAATCAGAATGATTTTTCAAAAAAAGAGCGCCAGACGGCGCTCTTTTACGTTGCAGGGATTCAAATTTCTGACCGGAGAGCCTTGCTGATATAGATCTCGCCCTTCAAGACCCGCTCCACACCTTCCAGAACTCCTGCAATATCTTCTTTCAGCACGTACCCGCGTGCTCCGGCTTCCAGCGCCCTTTTGACATAGAAGGGGGTCAGGTGGCCGGAAAGCATCATGCACGGCTTGCCCGGGAAGCGCTCCCGGATCAGCTGTACCAACTGGATGCCGTTCATCCCGGGCAGAGAGACATCGATCAAGAGCAGATCCACATTTAGTTCCGGCAGCTTTTCAAGGGCTTTCTCCGCCGATCCAAAGACAGCGACGATATCGATATCCGATTTGCCGCTCAGCAGGCGGACAAGAGCTTTTCCAAAAGCAGCATGATCTTCGACAACCAAAATGGAAGACATACTCTTATTTCACCTGTTGGACCGGGATGTGAATGATCACCTGGGTCCCCTTTCCTGGTTTTGAATCGATTTGCAGCCCACAGCCCATTAAATTCAGCCTGTGACGGAGGTTCGACAAGCCTCCAGAACCGCTGCGCTCCAGCGTACTCGTGCTGACATCGAAGCCTTTTCCATCGTCACTGATCTTCAACCGGATCTGCTCCTCGGCCTCCTGGAATCGAACGTTGGCACGCATGGTGTTCGCGTGTTTGACCACGTTGAAAAGCGCCTCACGTACCGTCTGGAACAGCAGGATCCGTAGTGCATCCTCGAAGCGGGTGAAGACGCCGTCCGGCACAACCTCCACCTGCAGGCCGTACTGGTTCCGCATGTGGAGGCCCAGCCAGTTCAGCGCGTCGACCAGGTTGTCGCCCTGCAGGATGGCAGGGCTGAGGTCGATGCTCAAGTTGCGGGTGATGGTCACTGCATCGGTTAGCATATCCTGCAGTTGTCCAAAGTCGATCTCGACCGACTGCAAATCATTCCTGCGAATAGCCTCTTCCAGCGTGGTGAGATGCACCTTTACAGCGAAGATGCGCTGCTGCAGGTCGTCATGCAGGATCTGGGAGATGCGGTTGCGCTCCTCCTGCTCCGCGGCAGTCAGGTCGGAGGCCAGGGAGCGGATCTTTCGCTCGGCGTGCACCCGATCGGTGATATCGATGAAGGTGGAGATCAGGGTCTCGTTGTCGTCCACGTTCAGGTATTGGATCGAGTTGAGAATATGGCGCTTCTCTCCGGAGGGGTGCCAGATCTCCATCTCTACCCCGCCGATCCGGCCTTCGCTTCGGAGCATGCTTATAAATCGGTCCTCGGATGCCGCTTCCAGATCCAGGCCCAAATTAAAATCTGCGAGGCTGCGCCCGAAGACCTGCTCGCGCGCAAAGCCAAAGTAGTTCAGGAACTCGTTATTCGCATCCAGAATGACATGGTCGCCGAGACGGGTCAGCGCTGTGGGGATGGGGTTGGCGTTGAACAAAGACTGGAACAGGTCGCGGGTCTGGCGCACCCTTTGATTAGCCTCGTCCAGCTCGCGTGTTCGTTCCTGTACCCGTTCCTCGAGCGTTTCCTTTGACTGCAGCAGCTGAACTTCACTTTCCTTCAGGGCTGTGATGTTGATAAAGGTGATGACAACGCCTTCGATGAGATCCTGGGCGGTTCGGAAAGGACGGAAGCGGAGCAGGTACCAGCCATCCTGCTCCATCCGGACTTCTCGTTCAATGGGGATCAGCTGGCGCAGAACGAGCTCTGCGTCTTCCATGAAGCTGTCATACTTCAGCCGGTGCGTGAGATGGCCAATGGGCCGCCCCCGGTCGGAAGGCAGAATGTTGATCACTTCACTTACCCCGGACGTAAATCGCTGGATGCGCAGCCCGCGGTCGAGGAAGAGGGTGCCGATCTCTGTGGCACCCAGCAGGTTCTCCAGTTCCTGGTGCGCGGCGGAGATCTCCTCGAGCTTGTTCTTCAGATCGTTGTTGACGGTCTGCAATTCCTCGTTGAGCGATTGCAGCTCTTCTTTACTGGTTTCCAGCTCCTCGGTAGCAGACAGGTATTCCTCGTTAATGGACTGCAACTCCTCGTTG
>DATAKV010000466.1:0-6083 GCA_036261375.1 Anaerolineales bacterium | reverse complement strand
TTAATCCATAAGCGCTTCGAACATGCGGTTGCTCTCGGCCACACGTTCGGCGAGCAGGCGGGCGATCCATTCGTGGAAGAGCGCCGCGATCTCCGGATCCTTTTCACGCATTTTTTCAAGTGACTGCAGGGATAGGCGGTAGACTGTGCTCGGCCGGGATGCCACCACCGAGGCCGTGCGTGTACCGCCCAGGTAAATTCCGATCTCGCCCACCGTCGCCCCGCCGCGGATACTGCGCAGCCGCATTCGTCGTCCATGGGGCAGCTCGAGCTCCACGCTCACCAGACCCGACTCGACAAAATACATATCATCGGAGGGATCGTCCTGCTTCATCAGGTATTCCCCCACGTCCACCTTCCTCTTCTCCAGGTATTGCATGAGGCGGTCCACAGCCTGCAGACCGGGGAAGGCACGCTTTAACTGCGATTCCACCCGCTCGATGATACCGGTCAGGTCGTTGATGCCTTCCCGGGCCAGGATTTTGTTCTCACACCATTCCACACCTTCATCCAGAGACTCCTGGATTAGAAACGTGTCGTCATGCTGGTCATGCAATCCACCGCGCTCCATCTGGTTGACAATGTCCTGCGCGACGTGGGTCCATACCATCAGGATCTTGTTGGCCTGGGTGAGTTGTTTGAGCCGGGTGATGCCAAAGACGGCCGACGAATCTACCCGGGTCACACGATGAAAGTCGAGGATGAGATATCGCATCGGGACCTGGTTCTTGTCCTGAATCCGCTGACGAATCTTTTCAAGAATATTCTGGATGGTCCCAAAAAACAGGTATCCCTGCAGGCGCAGGATAAAGATCTCTGAACCGCGCTCATGCAGGAGATCGCGGTGGACCTTGGGCCGGTCCACGTTGCTGTGATAGATCGAGCCATTGAGCATATTCTTGATGGCATTGATGCGGCTGTAGCTGATCACAAACAGGATCGCTGCAATAAAGACGCCCGCCGCGACGCCCTCCAAAAATCCGACGGTGGCAATGATGCCCAGGATCGCCCAGACCAGCAGGTAATCGAGCAGCGGAAGGGCTTTATAGGAGTCGATCAGCCATTCCACCAGGAAGGATAAGCCGAGAAAAAAGATCATCCCGCCCAGGACCGGCTTGGGGAAGTAGGAGATCACCGACGCTCCAAAGAACAGCGCCAGGCCGCAGATCGATGCGGAAATGATATTGACCAGCCGGCTCTTGGCGCCGAGACGGTGCGCCAGCGCCGACATCCCGAGGGCCTGGTACCCAACCGAGCTTCCACCGAGCCCGCCCACCAGGTTCGCCCAGCCGGCCGCCTGTAGCTCGCGGTTCAGGTCGATGTCCTGTTTCACCGTTACCTCAAGCGCGCTGGCGTTGAGGAGAAGGGAGATGATACTCAGCACCAGGATGGTGGCGATCTTATCGATGTTCTGGAGGATCACGCCCCAATCGATCGAACCGAACGCGGACGGTGTGAGCGGCTGGTACAGGCCACCGGCAGGGAAAGATCCAAGCAGCCAGCCGCGGCTGCCTGCCTCCCCGACGGAAATGCCGGCGATCAAAAGGTAGCCATAGAAAAGGAATGCAGCCGTGATCAGTGCGCCTGGTGTGATAAAAAAATGAGTCCAGCGCCTCAGCAGCAGAAGCAGAACAACCGCGAACAAGACACCAGGTACCCAGTTGATCAGTTGATCCGGGATAAAAAATTCGGGCAGGTTGGCCGGGGTCAGGGGGACATCGACCATGACTCCAAACGCGCCTACACACAGGAGGTACCCCGTCCCGGCCAGAAAGCCGCCCACCACAGGGTAGGGAATATAGCGCACGAAGCCACTGGCTCTGAACCAGCCCAGGAGCAGGAAGAAGACAGCGGTTAAAACCGATGTCAGGGAGATTGCCGCAACAATTGTGGAGTAGACTGCTGCCGGCTCTTCCCCGCGCATACTGACGGAAATGCTGGCTGCAACCAGTCCCATGATGACGGCCGGGGTATCCTGCGGCAGTCCAACGATGCCCGGCAGGGACGTGGTCAGTGAAATAGCGATCCCCATGACAAATGCGCCAAACAGCATCAAACCGATTCCCCCGGCCAGGAACTGGCCCAAATCTCCCGAGAAGATCAAAGCTGCAAGCGAAATCTCCAGACTGATGGTGATAATGGATGCAATAAGACCGGCAGTGATACTTGGGAGCAGGAGATCGGGTTTGAATTCGTTTTTGAGATCCCTAAGGTTCATGGTGGCCTTTGCTCAAATGGGAGATTTGTGATGGATTTTGGCTAGTATAGCACGTACACCCTCAGGCACCATCATTTGTGACAAAGAGTGTTACAATCCCAACGCTTGCTGCAAGCGATATAAAGAAGGCCGCAACACAATCGCAGAGACTTAAATTAAGACATTCGAGACAAGCGGTGATCGAGAGTGAGTTATGGAATCTACCGGGGATCGAATTTTACTTGTCGAGCAGGACCCAGAGATCAGCGATTTAATCGCCCGGCAGGCCCTCCGGGCCGTTGGGTATCGGGTGGATGTTGTTGCCGATTCCTCCTCTGCGATTAAATACTCGGTTCAGACTCCCCCCGACCTGATCATCGCCAATTTAAATCTGCCTGGCCTGAGTGCCAAGGACCTGATCGTTGCCCTCTCGTCGCAGGGGGTGAATACCCCGGTCCTGGTGATCGCCAACAAGGGGCAGGAGCAGGATATCATCCAGGCCTTCCGACTGGGCGCGGCGGATTATATTTTCTGGCCGGCGCGGGATGCCGAGGTGCTGGCGGCCGTAGAGCGTGTTTTACGCCGGGTCCATGACGTGCATGATCGCCGGCGACTGGACCTCAAAGTAAATGAAATCAACCAGGAACTTCAGCGTAAGGTCCAGGGGCTGACCGCCATCATAAACATCGGCAAGGCAGTAATCTCGATCACAGACCAGCGTGTCCTCTTCCAGAAGATCGTGGATGGCGCTTTCCAGATTGGCGAAGCCAGTAGTGCCTGGCTCCTGGTCAGGGAAGAGGAACACAAAGGCTATCTGCTCGCCGCCCATCGCGGACTTCCGGAGGCCTGGGCAAAACGGATGAATATGCCTCTCGAAGACGGGGTTGGCGGGCTCGTTGCACTTTCCGGTGAAACTCTGTGCATTTCCGGCGAGCCTCTGCTCAAATTCCGGGTCGCCAACCTGGGCAGGTCGGTCTGCGCCGTGCCGGTCAAGGTCCAGAAGGAAGTCATCGGGACACTAATGGTCGTGCGCCGCGAAGCACGTCCGTTTGGAAAGGACGAGCAGACTCTGCTCGAGGCAGTGGCAGATTATGCTTCGATCTCGCTGGTGAATGCCCGTCTGTTCAGGGCGCTCAACACGACTGCCCAAAGCTCGCGCGAGGCCCAGAAGCGGCAGAATGCACTTCTGGAGGCGGTTCGCAGCACGGTTGCGGAGGAATTGAGATCGGCTGTCCAGCCGATCGACCTGTTGCTATCTGAAATGACCGGGACACTGACTGACACTCAGCGCGAGGCATTGAAAGCAGCCCGCGCCGCCCTACAGCGCATGGCGCGCGCTGCGGAGAGAACAACACCGCCCATACCAATAACTTTAAAAAAGCAGTAAAATCTCATCAATCCTATTCTATGTCAAAGCCCGATTTGATCCTGCTCGCGCTGGAAGAATCCCCAATCCTGTACCTAATGGACCGCGCACTGCGTGCCATTAATTATGAAACAGCCATCGCCAAAAATACCCAGGCACTGGGGAAGATCCTGCAGGAGACATCGCCAGCTCTCTTACTGATCGGGGAAAAGTATGATGGACACGAGGGGCTGAAGATCGCCCGGGAGATCCACGAGCGGTTTCCCACCATGCCCTTCCTCATCTATGCGGAAAAAGCAAAACCTGAACTGATCAAGAGCATCTTCCGTCTTGGTCTGGGCGGCTATCTGTCGCCGCCGCTGCGGACCGATGACATCATCGATGCTGTCGAGAGCAGCCTGAAGAACGCCCATCGCGTCGGAGATTGGCTGCGGCGCGAGATCCGCAGGACGACTGCGTCTCTGCAGAAGCGAGCCCAGATCTCCGAAGCCGAGCGGTCGCGCCTGGAAGCGGTCTTTAATAACATCCACGACAGTGTCATGATCATGGATAAGGAAAACAATGTCATGCTGGTCAACCCGGCCATGTGCCGGACATTCGGTCTGGACGAAAAAACCGTGATCGGCAAACCGGTTCTGGATGTTGTCGCCCATCCTGATCTGCGCTCTCTTCTCACTCGCACGAACAGCAACGACCCTCTGCAATATCACGAGGTCAGCTTTGCCGATGGCCGGGTCGGCAACGCACAGCTGACCGATATCCATGAAGTGGGGCGCGCCCTGACCATGCAGGACATCACCTACTTGAAGGAAATGGACCGGATGAGGAGTGAGTTCGTGCACACCGTTTCACATGATCTGCGCTCGCCTCTCACGTCGGTTATTGGGTATACCGAGCTCGTGGAGCGGGCGGGCACGCTCAATAACATCCAGCGTGATTTTCTGGCCCGCATCCAGAGCAGTGTCCAGCAGATCACGGGCCTGATCAACGACCTGCTCGATATTGGCAGCATGGAGGCAGGGTTCGATACGCGCCGTGAGTTCATCCAGCTCGAAGGCATCCTGCGCTATACGCTCGATATGCTGCAGGGACAGATCAAATCCAAGCATCTGGATGTGAAAACGGATATCGGTCCATCACTCCCGGCCCTGCGCGCCAATCCTATCCGTTTGCGCCAGGTGATGGATAATGTGGTCGGGAACGCGATCAAGTATTCGTTTCCGGATGGGAAGATCGATATTTCCATCCATGAAGAAGGGGAACAGATCATTCTAAAAGTGACCGATGCGGGACCTGGCATCCCGGTCTCCGACCAGCCGCGCATCTTCGATAAGTTCTACCGGGGGAGCAATATTGCCGAAGTGGAAGGCTCAGGTCTGGGACTGGCCATTGTCAAGACGATCGTCGAGAGCCATCAGGGGCGAATCTGGGTGGAGTCGGTCGAGGGGAAGGGGAGCTCGTTCTTTATCGTTTTGCCTGTTCTGACTGAACCCGCCACCGTCAGCAAAAAGTAGATTCACTCTCTTATGCAAGGGATTAAAAATGCTTCCGCCGAACTTGGTAGTTCGGCGGAAGCTTTCGCCAAAGGAGGAGACAGTGAGGAGCATTTGGAGGTGTCTTTGTTCCGTCTCCGCACTTATAATATCCCATGCGGTAGGTTTCCGCCATCGTAGAATGTAACCGATTATTAGTGACGTTTTTCACGAACAGGAATCTTCGAAACGAAGGTCCTGATGATCTCCACGGCTTGCAGCGGGCTTTCGTAGACCATCACCCACAGGTTCGGATCGGGATTCCCGCTGATCATTTTCGATACTTTTCGACCCGCTTTATACAAAGCCAGAACCGGCATGTCCAATCCCAGCGCATAACCAATTTCATAACCCACGCCGTGTGAGGGTACGCTCACTTCGGCAACCAAGGCATCACTTTCCTGGATCCAGGTGGTATCCCGCGAATACACCTCGAACGGATCGATGACTGCCTCCGCGGAGAGAACACCTGTTTCCGCCAGATGAGCTGTAGGAACGGTGTGCCTGTCTTCGGCCAGGGCCTGGGCGATAACCTGATAAACCGGCTCGTACTCCCGCCCGCCAGTGATAGAGCATGCAAAATATATGTTCATTTTTGTGGCAACCGTGAAAGGATGGAATCCCGGCTTCGTTTCCGGGGATGCGTTGGGGTGGGATCTGTGTTCGACCGCATGCTTTCCAGCTCGGAGCTGAGCAGCATCCAGTCGTTGACCAAGATCACGATATGCGGCGTTTTATCCTTGAAAAAGAATCTGGACAGGAACAGGCGCAGCACAGAAGGGGAAACAGGATTGCTGTTGAACTCGATCACCATCGCGGTCAGATGCGCCAGGGGGGCCATAATTTCCTGCATCCACCAGGAGAGGCTCCGGGGCGGGAAGAGATGGCGCATCTCGGTAGTCGTTGTCTTGCGGATGCGCTTATAGGAAATATTTACCCGCATGAAGGGAGTAACCAGTTTTAGGTAGGTGGGGTAGACCCGCACGTAA
>DATAKV010000454.1:0-2179 GCA_036261375.1 Anaerolineales bacterium | reverse complement strand
ATGCGAGTACAAACGCCAGGAAGAGCAGGTCCGAGAGAACATTGGAGGCGATGATGACCAGGGAAAGAGATGTGGCAAATATGGCGCTTCCGATATAGGCAGCCAGAGACTGGTTCGGGAATATTCTGTGAAAGAAAATACCTGCCAGCCAGATCACCAGTCCAAAGGAGAGGATGTTAAGGAATTTGGCAGCGACGAAGACATCCACCCCACTGAGGATGTGAATACCCGCGATGATGATCGAATAGAGCGGGGGAAACTGGGTCAATGGGGCATTCAGATAATCTACAAATCCCCGTCCTTCGCTCAGGCTCTGCGCGGTCGACAGATATCGTGCACCATCGGTCGAGACCCCAGGCCCAAATCGATAGGTGACCAGGTAGACCAGCAGCATGCCGGTTAAAGCGAGCGCGAACAGATAGGCTGCTAGCCGCTTTTGGGCCTGGATGAATCTCATGTGATGATCCTCGCCTGGATTTTATCATCCCATGATTTTGGAAGCAGACTCATTCGGCTTGATGGGAATGCTAACAGAAGGCGCGGGTCTTGATTACTTTAATAGGTTTGAACATGAAAACACCTTTACGATGGGAGAAAGATATGGACCTCCCCGGGACCATGGACGCCAATGGTCAGTGTCATTTCAATGTCGGCTGTGCGCGAGGGACCGGTGATGAATACAGCTGCGTCCCTGTGCCTAGCGAGTGGCATGGCATCTGCCAGAGAAGGCAGGATATCGGACCGGTTCAGGATCGCGATATGGATTTCCGGAAGCAGGGATGCATGCAGGGGACTGCCTGGACCCTCCACTTCCAAAATGGACCCGGTATCTGCCAGCCCGCAAACTGCCTTTGTCACACCGACGCGCAATCCGGGATCCGGGTTGTGCGTAAAGGCAATTTCGGCCTCCTGTAACAGGGTCTCATCCAATACGCCTGGCTCCAGCATGATCTCGCGGATATCACGGGACAAGAGAAATTGAACGATCTCTTTAGTTAAATGCTTCGCCTGGTACACTTGCCCCCCCAGAACGGATACTTCCCTGGTAAATTGCTGAACCCGATCTTCTACCGGGATGCTCTTATGGATCTCAATCGGTGTACCGATTATCATCCTTTCCAATTCGTCTGTCTTTTCGCTACCCAGTTGTTTCTTAAGTTTAAACCTCTCCCGGAAGGGTTTCCGGGCAAAAGAGGGAAAATCCTTGCTGTATCCCCAGCCGCTGGCTGCCGGTAAGCGCAGCCATGACGAGCGGGGCGCTAAAAAGAGACTTCCCAGGGTTGCGATTTTTTGAGAAACGGCAAACAGGCGCGGGTTGCGCGCGATCCGGCTATACAGGTGCAGGACCATCTTTGCAGAAGCTGTCAGTCCCGTGCCGCCCTTTCCGATCGTTGGTGGATCGCTGTTGACCTGGCCTGCCCGCACCCGTGTCAGCATCTTTGGCAGATCGATATCCACAGGGCATGCTTCCTTGCAGGCGCCGCACAGGGAAGAGGCCTGGGCCAGATGGATGAAATTATCTCCAAGCAATCCCGGCGAGACCACAGAGCCGATCGGTCCCGGGTAGGGAGCAATGGACTCATCCCTGCCGATGTAGCCATGACCGCCGATCTCGCGAAACACGGGACAGGCATTCAGGCACGCACCGCAGCGGATGCAGTACAACGATTCGCGCAGTGGAGAATTTCGCAGACGCCTGCGCCCGTTATCGAGGATGATCAGGTGACGGGTCTGATGAGGAAGCGGCTCGCGCAGCAGCTGGGTGTAGACGCTGAGCTTTTGCGTCGTCGCGGAGCGCGGCAGCAGAGAGAGAAAGAGTGCGAGGTCGTCAAGTGTGGGGAGCAGCCGCTCCATCCCCATCAAGGCGATGTGCGTTTTGGGCAGGGTTGTGACCATGCGGCCGTTCCCCTCGTTCGTGACGAGACAAAGTGCTCCGGTTTCCGCGACACCGAAGTTCACGCCGCTGATCCCTATATCGGCCGTGAGAAATACCTCACGCAGGAGCTTACGGGCTGTATTGGTAAGGGTCGGTATGTCTTCGGTATAGGGAATGCCCAGCTTTTCATGAAAGAGCTGGCCGATCTCACCGCGGCGCAGATGCACGGCAGGAGTAATGATGTGAGCCGGCTTTTCTCCGCGCAGCTGTACGATGTATTCTCCCAGGTCCGTTTCCACGACA
>DATAKV010000451.1:0-3970 GCA_036261375.1 Anaerolineales bacterium | reverse complement strand
CCAGCGCTTTCTCCTGTTCCTGGGCCTGTTCCTGATGGTGCTGGGAATTGTCCTGCCGTTTCTGATCGTCATCCAGGTTCTGGAGTCAACCTTCTTTTTGAACTTCTTCTCCTGGGGCGCCTCAGTGGCAGGCCTGGCATTAGGCATGGTCGGGTTTGCGATGTATTCACGCAACCGCCGAGATTAATCAGTTCTCCTTTACCGCAAACATAACAGCCTCATCCAGGGACATGCGTTTCCCTGCCTCATACGCATTTGAGAATGCTTCATTTCCGATTCTGGCGACACAGGCCGCGATGCTCAGATCCACGTCAGCCTGCTCATGAGGCGGGCGGGGGTCGGAAAGTCGCTCCCGTGCGGCATCTGCATAACCAATCAATCGGGCGGCCTTTTCCATTTTTCCAACGGTAGCGGAGAGTCCCGCTAGGCCCTCGAGGGCATAAACAGTGCCTACGTTATACCTGTCCATGGCAAAACTTCGCGCCGCCTCGCTGAGCAGCTGGCGCGCTTCCACCAGATTCCCAGCCTGATACAGGACATGTCCCAGGCGGGCCTGAGTCCATAAAAAAGACATGCGGTTCCCACTCTCCTCCGCGGAACGCATCACCTGTTCGAGAATCTCCTGGGCTTCTTCGTACCTCCCATGGAGTAAGGCAATGAGGCTTTTAGCAATTTTTTGATTTTCCCAGACGTCTGCCTTTTTGTTCGCCTGCCAGTACACCATGGCTTCCTCCAGATTCTTCTCCCCCGTTTCAATGTCCCCACCCAATACCTGAAATTGACCGAGCAGGCCCAGCATGTTCGCCAAGTTAATGTGGTCGCTTACCTGGCGGTATAGCTGAATGGCTTTCTCCCAATGGGCAAACCGGGTCGCTTGATCGTTGTAACCCCAGCCCAGATAATTGAGAGAATTCGCCTCCCTCCAGGGATCACCCAAAGATTGAGCCAGTGCCAGCGCCTGTTGGCCCATTTCATGCGACGACTCAGTCTGGTCCTTGAACTGAAGAATGTTTTCGAGAAGGATCAGAGCATCCACTTCACCCTCCTTGTCTTCCGCCCTGCGAGACAAGGCCAGGCTTTCGTCTGTGACCCTGTACGCTTCATCGAATTTTTGAAGCCATGTCAGCAGCCAGCCATAGGCAAGCAGGACCTGCGCACGGGCGCGCGGATGATCGTTGGATTCCGGTTTTTGGATGAACGTTTTCAACCAGCGCTCCCCCTCCCGCAGGTTGATACTCTCCCAGTAACGCATCAGCCTGCTGGATAAGTACAACCCCGCTTCGACATCCGTTTTATCCGCCCAGTGCAGCGCGGCGCGGATATTATTGCGCTCCATGCTCAAACGGTCCATCCAATCCACCAGCGCGGGACCTCGCAGCTCGCGTTCCGCCTGCTCCGCAAGATCGACGAAATATTTCAAGTGCAGATTGCGAACTTTCGGCTCCTCACCCGACCGGACGAGCTGCTCATAGGCACACTGGCGTACCATTTCATGGAAGCGGTAGCGAGTCTCGCGCCCCGGTTCCTGGTCCACCACGATCAGCGACTTCTTCACGAGTGAACTCAAGAGCCCCAGCACATCCCCGTCGCTGACTAACTGTGCGGCATCGAGTGTCCAGCCTCCGGCGAACACAGACAATTGATGCAGCAGCGATTTCTCTTCTTCAGAGAGCAGACTGCAGCTCCAATCCATGGAGCCGCGGATCGTCTGTTGGCGCGGCAGGATCGTTCGCGAATCACTGGAAAGCAGCGCAAAGGACTCCTGCAACTGCTCCAGGATCTCCTCCACCTGCAGGATATTCACACGCGCCGCGGCCAGCTCGATGGCCAGAGGGATGCCATCCACTTTGCGGCAGATATTCACCACGGCCTGAATATTTTCCTGTGTCAGTTGAAAAGAAGGCAGGACCAGCGCCGCGCGTTCGGCAAATAATTGAATGGATTCGAACTCGGTCAGCACTTCGAGAGACTCTCCATCGGCCTCCGGCAGTGGAAGGGATGGCATAATGTAGATGGCCTCTCCCTGCACACCCAGGCTCTCGCGGCTTGTGGCCAGCACTTTGAGATCTGGGCATCGGACGAGCAGTGTGCTGATCAGTCCCGCACAGGCATCCAGAAGGTGTTCACAATTGTCAAAAAGGAGCAGGGCGGTCTTGTCGCGGAGCGAGTCGATCAGCTTATCCAGAAGGAGGCGATTTCCTCCTTCACGGAGATCGAATATCGTGGCGACGGTTTGGGTGATAAGCTCGGGGTCGGCCAGCGAGTCCAGGGCAATGAACCAGACCCCACTCGGAAACTCCTTCAGCAGCTGTTGTCCCACCTGAAGCGACAGGCTGGTCTTGCCGATGCCGCCGGCTCCCACGAGTGTGACAAGGCGCCTCCTGCCGAGGAGAGTGACGATATCCTTTTGTTCCTTTTGGCGTCCAAGGAATGTCGAAAGCTGGTGGGGAAGGTTGTGACGGGGGAGGGCGGTTTCTGTTCGCTTTTCGACCGGGACCGGCCTGACTTCCCCTTTGCGGATTCTCTTATAAAATTCCCGGGTTTCCGGCTGGGGATCCAGATTCAATTCCCTGCGCAGGATCTGTTCGAGAAGCTGGTATTGTTTTAATGCCGCGTTGTGCTGTCCCGTCTGCAGATAGACGTCCATCAACAGGCGGTGTGCGGACTCATCAAGCGGGTCGAGCGAGACCAGTCTCCGTGCATGGGGGAGGGCCTGGCGCGCCAGTCCAAGGGTGCAGTGCTCCTCTGAGAGCCGCCTGAGGATACCGGCTAGTTTTCGTCGTAACTCCTCCGATTCGGCAAAGGACCAATCGTTGAAGGGCTGGGCATCCTTGAGGCTGAACCCGGTCAGGAAGTGGTGGCGGTACAGTCGGGCGGCGCCCTCCAAAAGCGGAAGGCGAAGCGAAACATCCTCCTGTACTTCACTTTGAAAGATGAGGGAATCCAACTCGCGAACATCCAGCCAGATGTCTGCATGATCCTCCAAACAAACTGTTTCCCGGTCGGCGAGTAGCCAGCCATCGCCGAGGGTCTGCTGGATTTCCCACAAGACCTGGCGCAGGTTTTTGAAGGCGTTCGATTGGTTGGTATCCGGCCAGAGCAGGGAACTGAGCGATTCACGCCGGTGCGGGCCTTTCTCGACGGCAAGATATGCCAGCAGCGCCAGCGACTTGCGGCGGGTGAAGCTGATCGATCTCTTATCCAGATAAAGCTGTGGGGGACCCAAAAGGTGCAGGGCAAGACGGGGGGACATGCCTCTCCTCTTCTCCAGTCGGTGATGGGATTATATCCCTGAAATTTATCCGGTTATTGAAATTCGTCCTTTTGAGACGTGTTTTGAGACGAGTACAGGACGCCTCTTCCATAAACTGTGTTCATGATCAAACATACAAAAAGGAGAAAGTCATGAACAAGTTTGTTAAAGTAACAGGTGTTTCTATTGCGGTCCTGATCGCGTTCGCGATCATTGGTGCACAGGTGGTCCAGGCCCTCCGCGAGGCGGCTGCACCCCCGCCCCTGCCCTATGGGTTGACGATGGAGGATACTCGAGCCACTGTGGAGCAGAAACTGGGCCAGCCCTACGTCCCAGACCTTCCGCACCTGGGATGGGAACCGGCTCTGCCTGACGAAGGCGGCTCCCCGGACCACATGCACTTCTGGGCCATCTACCGGCGCTTCGGGATCGTCATCGTTTACAACTCCCCTGCTCCGAGGGATATGGGCGCAACCATTTACGCGGTATTTCCGACCAGCGGCCCTGAGTATCTGATGAATCTGGATGGACAGGCAGATACGCAGTAGGAGAATTCTATGAATAAGTACCGCCATACGCTTCCACAGATCGGTGAGGACTTGTTCCTCACCGATGGTGGGATCGAAACCACCTTGATCTTTCATGAAGGATACGATCTCCCTGACTTCGCCGCCTTCCATTTGCTGACCACCTCTGCAGGCAGGGATGCATTATATA
>DATAKV010000445.1:0-3069 GCA_036261375.1 Anaerolineales bacterium | reverse complement strand
TGCGCCTCAATCTGCGTACAATATCAATAAGAAAGAATGATCAGGATTTTTAATGTCTAACCTGCCTCACGAGACCCACATTCACGACTTGCTTCCCGGCTACGCAATTGGCAGTTTGGACGCTGACGAACTCAAACGTGTCGAAGAGCATCTCTCGAGCTGCTGGATCTGCCGGAATGAGTTGAGCGCCTTTCAAACCGTTGCCGATGAGCTGGCTTTTGCCGCGCCGCTGGCGGCGCCCTCTGCCGATGCGAAGGAAAGGCTCATGCAGCGTGTGCAATCTGCCCGGCCCAAGGAGCAGGAACGCCCCGTGCATACAGCACCCGCGCGTCCATTCTGGGAACGCCTGCTGCCTGCCTGGGGCCTGGCGAGTCTTTTCCTGATCCTTGGCCTGGCCGCTTCGAGTTTCGTCCTCTGGCAGCGGGTCAACAACCCGGAGTTCGCCACAGCTCCCGGCGGAATGCGAGCCGTACCTCTGAGCGCTACGGATGCAGCTCCAGGCGCGACCGGCTTCGTCCTCATCAGCGCGGATGGGGATGACGGGGCGCTGGTGGTGGATGGACTTCCGCCTCTGGGAGAGGAGCAGGAGTATCAGCTATGGCTGATCCGCGATGGGGAGAGGACCAGCGGCGCCGTGTTTTCTACAGATGAACGAAGCTATGCGGGTATGCGCATTCGAGCGCCCCGTTCTTTACTAGACTATTCGGCCGTGGGTATTACCATCGAACCCACCGGTGGTAGTCCCAATCCTACCGGAGCCCAGGTGCTCAGGGGCACGCTGCGTACACCTTAGGGTCGGATTTCGTTAGTTAATACATCCAAGCTTTACATTGCTGCGTATATTTATTAAGCGGTATGCCACTCTTCCGAGCGTGGCCTCCATGTTATCGTCTGGCGGTAACAAGCATCGATATTCCTGCTGCTTTCATCACCCTCCATCCCCCTGCATTTCAGTTCCAATTCAACTACTCCGCCGTGCCGACACGCCCATTTGTGACCGTCAGGCAAATATTTTCCGTATCGGAAAGGAGTAAATGATATGGTTCGAAAAGGTATTTGGTCACGAATGGGGACGCTCTTTATTGCTCTCTCTCTGCTCCTCAGCTTCACTTCCGTCAACTTTGCCACAGCCCAAGAGGAAATGCCGGAGATGCTTCATCCCCGGCTGGGTGTACGGCCCGTCGTCACCGGATTGACCACGCCCACCACAATGGCCTTCACCGGAATCAACGAGTTCTTTGTGCTGGAAAAGGACACAGGGATGGTCAAGTATGTTGTAGATGGAGCGGCCGAGACGGTGCTCGATCTGGCCGTGAACTTCTTCTCCGAGCGCGGCTTGCTGGGCATCGCTCTGGATCCTGAATTTCACAGCAACAATTTTGTTTATCTCTATTGGAGCTGTATTGCGCCGCCTCCGCCCGCCGAGGACCCGTTCGAGCCTACGCAGGAGGAGTGCGCAGAAGAACCCGAGATGGGTGCGGATAGCGATGGTGAGTTAGCAACGCCCCTGCTGGGCAACCGGGTTGATCGCTTCGTCTGGGATGGGGCAACGCTCACCTTCGATCTCAACCTGATCATGATTCGTTCCTTCCAGAATGACGGTGCGCCCGAGCCACCCGATCAAGGAGATGAGGAACAGCCTCCGCGCGGCAACCACGATGGCGGCGTGCTGACGTTTGGGCAGGATGGCAAGCTTTATATCTTCATCGGCGATTTGGGGCGCCGCGGCCACTTGCAGAATCTACCCTGTGGTCCAACGGATGTCTATGACTGCCCCGGCGAGGACGAAATGGTTCCGGATGATCAATTTGGCGGTCCCGAGCCTGATGATGTTCACCTTTCTGGTGTGATCCTGCGCCTCAATACGGATGGCACCGCCCCGGAAGATAACCCATTCTTCGAGGCTGGCGCCGAGATGGGCGGCGAGGTCGGTGAAAACATCCAGAAGATCTTCTCCTACGGGCACCGGAACAGCTTCGGCCTGACAGTTGACCCCGCCTCCGGAAATATCTGGCTCCAGGAGAACGGCGACGATACCTTCAGCGAGTTGAATCTCGTCGTGCCCGGCATGAACGGCGGCTGGATCCAGATCATGGGCCCCGCGGAGCGCGTGCCGCAGTTCAGGGAGATCGAAACAACATTTTTCGCGCCTCCCGCAACATCTCCTGCCTTGCAGCAATTACGCTGGCCGCCCGACAACATTGCCGAATCCCCTGAGGAGGCGTTATCGCGCCTGTTCATGCTTCCCGGCGCTACATACGATGATCCCGAGTTCAGCTGGAAGTGGGAAGTGGCCCCCGGCGGCATCGGCTTCGTGAACAGCCGAGCGTTAGGCCGGAGGTTTCAGGGCGATCTGTTCGTCGGTGCTGCAATTCCTGCACTGGAAGGTGGCTATCTCTTCCACTTCAATCTGAGCGATGATCGGGAAGGCTTCGAATTTGGGAATGACAATCTACAGGATCTTGTCGCAGACAACAAGGCCAAGCATGAGATCACCGAGAGCAGAGGGCTGCTCATCGGCCGGAATTTCGGCTCGGGCACCGATGTCGAAATGGGACCCAATGGAAACCTGTACGTCGTATCTCTGACCCACGGAGCCGTTTTTGAAATCTTCAGGGTTGGGGCCGACGATGACGATCAGGAATTCTCCATCGAAATGACTGGCGCCGAGGAAGCGCCTGGTCCCGGCGACCCGGATGCAAGCGGCATGGCGAACATTACCATTAACCTGAACAAGCGCCAGGTCTGCTTTGCCCTCATGGTGTCTGATATGGGGCCGGCAACGGCCGCTCACATTCATATCGCCCCGCCAGGTGAGCCTGGTCCTGTTGTGGTGCCGCTCAACCCGCCGCCAACTGACGGCTCTTCCACTGGCTGTGCGAACAATGTGGACCGCAGGTTGCTCCGAAATATCCTTCGCAATCCCGGAGCGTATTATGTGAATGTCCACAACGAAGAATTTCCGGGTGGCGCAGTTCGAGGTCAACTCTCAGCCCCAGAAGAATAATTAAGTCGATAGACAGCTCAGCGGAAGATCTTCCGCTGAGCTGTCTATCGACTTAATTATTC
>DATAKV010000439.1:0-3427 GCA_036261375.1 Anaerolineales bacterium | reverse complement strand
TGGCTCTGCAAACCGCGACCCGGAACGATTTACCCATCCCGATCGCTTTAACATCACCCGCGATGAAGGACGTCATCTGGGTTTTGGTTTGGGGATCCATTTCTGCATCGGCGCGCCGCTCGTCCGGCTGGAGGCGGAGATTGTCTTCGAGACCCTCTTGCGGCGATTCCCGAAACTCCGCCTGGCGACGGACACCCTGGAGTGGCAGGAGCATCCGATTTTCCGGGGGTTGAAACAGTTACCCGTCTATTTATAAAAAAGTGGAGGCAGATTTGCCTCCACTTCCGATTTCCTGGAACTAGCTCTTTGGCAATCCGCGCCGAATTTGGTCCTCGGTAAACCTGGTTTTGGGAGCAAGTTCCTCGGGCAGGGGGATGCTTTCAAGCGTCGGTGTGCTGATCCCATCGGCAAGCATCTGGACCTGGGCTTTGGTGATTAACGGCTTAGGCATAAATCTCTCGGAAAACCAGGCCAGGGTCCGCTGAAAGATGACCGGGAAAGGAACCACCAGCAAAAAGGGTTTTCCCATCGCCTTTGAGATCCGCCGGGCAGCCTGGCTGAAGGGAAATTCCTCAGGACCGGTCACCGCCACCGTCTGGCGGGCGAAGCGGCCTTCCTCCAGAAGACAGACACGGATAATGGCAACCAGATCCTCCACAGCAACCAGCCGGACGGTTTTTTCTTTTAGGCCGACTGTGGCAAAGACCGGCATTTTGCGGAACAGGTTGCTGAGATTATTGAGCAGGTGATCGCCCTGTCCATATACCAGTCCTGCCTTGAGGATCGTAAAATTCAACTTCGATGCTCGGACGATCTCCTCGCCTGCCCATTTTGTCGTGTGGTAAGCGGATGGCGCGGTCGGGCGGACATTCAAATAACTGACCAGCACGAATTTTTTCACACCCGCTGCCTCGGCTGCCTTCACAGCCGCACGGGCTCCCTCCACGTGTAATTTTTGAAACGTCTGTTTGCCGTCCTCAACGCTTGTCCCGGCGCAGTGGGCTACTGCATCGCAACCCCGAAAGGCATCCCTGAGTTTGTCCGTCTCATTGACATCCAGGGCCACGAAGTTCGTCCCGGGAACGGGCTGGTTGTTGCGTGAATAGTTGCCGCGGGCAATGAGTGTCACCTCATGCCCGCGCTCGACCAGGTCACGCGCCAGGTGCCTGCCGATAAAACCGGTCCCGCCAGTGATCGCGATTTTCATATTCCTCTTCCTATTGCCAAAAACCAGTGATGGTCGTACGTAGAAGGATATCCAGCAGAATGCCCAGGATATAAAGGCCCCCGAACAGGCGGATATGTCTTAACTGCGGCGTGGAGAACCAGCGCGGCCACAGGGCAAATCCAGGCGGTGCCTCCTTCGGACGCGGCTGGCGGAGCAGCAGGATCACGTTCCAGCCTCGACCCGCCGCCAGGAAGACCAAAAGAACGGCGGGTGAAAAGTATCGGGCGACAAACACCAGATACAATACAAGTACATACGAAAGCAGTATGGTGAAAATATTGAACATTCGTGCCGCCGGTTCCCCGAGCCGGACCGGCAGGGTACCTACGCCCTTTTTGCGATCGGCGTCGATCTTGTCGATGTGTTTGCCCCAATTGAAACTGCCGAACCCGAATCCAAAGGCCATGCCTGCCATGACGATCTCCCCCAGGTTTTCCGGGATCCCGCCTGCCAGAACCGAGTACATGCCGGGGATCAGGATCATTCCCCAGTTGATGTAAATCAGCAGCTCGCCAACACCCAGGTACTTGAGCGGCCAGGCATAGGTGGGAAGAATGGCAATCCCAAACAGGAACAATCCAATGACAATGGGGGAGAAGCCAGTATAAATAAGGACAAAGATACCGCAAAGCACGGCAATCGCGCCAGCGGTGATGAACCAGCGCCTCCAGTCGGCCTTCGTCCAAAACTTGTGCACCAGCGGATGGATGCCGTACTGGCCGCGGTAGTAATTGTCCTCGTCGATCCCGCGTGTAAAGTCAATATAATCATTGACCAGGTTCTCAGATGAGTGGGCGAAATAGATCCCCAGGGTCATCGCTAGCCAGAGCCAGAAATCAAAGGTCCCATCACGGAACGCCAGTAGTCCCGCAATCACACCCGCTGCAAGGGTCAGCTGTGTGACCGTGGCGCGGGTGGAAATCAGCCATTTTGAAATGACATCGAACGAATCCCAGACCCGTTTGTCATTCTCCTTGACGGGTTTTTGTAGTGCAAACCACCAGAGCTTTAGATCCATGGTCAAGTCTCCTCATTTGAGTTCATTGTGATTGCTGCCCCGTATATTTCTTATAGAGAGATTCCCATCCTAATACAGTGCCCACCAGAAAAAAAACAGTCATCCCCAGCCTGAAAACAACCTCAGGCGCAAAGGCAGGACGGGTTAGTGACAAGGCCTGCGCCTTTTTCAGCATATATCCGACCTTGGCCACATGTACCAGGCCTCTTTTGTTGTAGTCACAATCGATCGTCAGACCTGCAAAACACTGCATGGTTAAGTAATGGTCAAGCCCGGGCTTGTATTCCACGACGCAGACCAGGGGTTCATCCTTATCATTATAGGCAATATGCCGGGTGCCCCGGGGAATGGTGAGCACATCGCCGGCTCTTCCCGTTTGGTTCACGCCTCCCACCCGGACGCGCATTTCACCCTGCCGGATGTGGAAGATCTCATCCTGGTTGATGTGGATGTGCTCGAATGGAACATACCCTCCGGGGTGCACGGTCCACTCCATGGTGAAAGCTTCTTCGCTGACAGAAATGCAGCGGAAGGTCTCGCGCGTGACCGGGTTGGTGAAGGGCTGGTACAGGTCGATGCCTGCCTGGATGGCCGGAGCGCTAACGGTTTCCATCGAGCACTCGTTTTAAGTTCCGGAGGGTCTCGTAGGCATGGATGCGTCCGATCACTCCAGCGAAAGGCCGCATCAGGACTGCCCAGCCGGTGGGTTGCAGCTCAAGCCAGAAGTGGATCTGAGTGCCCTGCGGACTCGAGCTAAGGATATATCCATCCTTAAAATGGACCGGCCCCATCTGCCCCATCATCGCAAGTCGCTGAAGGGGTTCTACCTCGATTAGCTCATACGTGACCGGAATACGGATCCCAAAATAATTGAGCATTCCGGAGAGACGCGTGCCCACCTTTCCGAAAGCTCCATCGGTCTCCTGCTCAAGCTGCGTCATTCGCGGAATGAATTTCAGGTGGCTCTCACAGCGGCTCAGGAATCCAAATATGTCTTCGATTGATTTTGAAACGATTATGCTCGATTCAATTCGTGCCATCCTGCCACCAAACCTTCGAGTTTAGACTTTCTCACCCTTGAGGAAATCGAGATCTCCAAAGAACGTCCAAAAATGGCCCAGGATCTGGGTCTTCAGGCCGGGCTCACCAAAGAATAGCGGAAGGCTGCCATCGATATTATC
>DATAKV010000436.1:0-8537 GCA_036261375.1 Anaerolineales bacterium | reverse complement strand
ACCAATCGTGAGAACATTCTTGGTGCCATTCAAACCTTTCGTGAATCATTGCGCGAGTTGGAGAGCGCACTGGAGACCGAAGAGTATTCCCGGCTGGAGCATTTGCTCAACCGGTCCCGCACCGCCTACCAGGTACTTTATTCCTAGACCTCATGCAAATTGCTCCGATACCGCACCCACTGCACGCCACCGTCCGCGTCCCCGGCTCCAAGTCGCTGACCAACCGCGCCCTGCTGATCGCCTCCCTGGCAAAGGGGCGGACACGCCTGACCAACGCCCTCTTTTCGGACGACTCCTGCTATTTTGCCAGGGCGCTTCAAACGCTCGGCTTCGATATTGAGCTGGATGAAGGCAAGCAGGAAATGACGGTTACCGGGCTGGGTGGGCACATCCCCGCCAGGCAGGCTGAGCTCTTCATCGGCAATGCTGGGACCGCAGCGCGTTTCCTGACCGCGTTTCTCACACTTGGAAGGGGCGAATACACACTTGATGGCGACTCCCGGATGAGGGAACGGCCGATCGGCGATTTGATCGACGCGCTGGCGCAGTTGGGCGCGCAGCTGGAAGCAGTACATGATTGTCCGCCTGTACTGATCAAAGCTTCCGGTTTGCCTGGTGGTCACACCCGTATCGCAGGCAGCCTCTCCTCCCAGTTTCTCTCAGCGCTTCTGATGGTTTCGCCGTATGCAGCCTCGCCGGTGGAAATCGAGGTTGTGAGTGAGTTAAACTCCAAACCTTATGTCGATATGACCCTCGCCATGATGCAGGAATTTGGGATAGGCGTCGAGCGGAAAGGTTATGAACGTTTCACTCTCAAGCCCTCTTTTTACAAGCCTGTTTCTTCCTATGCCATCGAATCGGATGCGTCGGCAGCCTCCTATTTTTTTGCGGCTCCGGCCCTGTGCGGCGGGACGGTTCGGGTGGAAAACATTTCCAGCGCATCCAAACAGGGCGATATCGCTTTCCTGAACATTCTCCAGCAGATGGGTTGTACGATACAAGAAAGCGATCATTTTATCGAGGTCATCGGTGGGGGAACCCTGCTGGGCGTGGACGCAGAGATGGGCGACATCCCCGATACCGCCCAGACGCTCGCCGCCATCGCACCCTTTGCCTCGTCCCCGACCCGCATTCGCGGAATTGCCTCCGCCCGCCGCAAGGAAACGGACCGGGTTCACGCCACCTGTACCGAGCTCAGGCGTCTCGGCGTTCACGTCGATGAACACGATGACGGTATGACAATCTATCCGGCAAAAGATATCCGGCCTGCCACCATCCAGACCTATAACGATCACCGCATGGCGATGTCCTTTTCCCTTATCGGGTTGAAAGTGCCGGGGATTACGATCGAGAACCCGTCCTGCGTCTCCAAAACCTTCCCCAAATTCTTTGACGTGCTGGAAACCCTGCGATGATACAGCTGGGTTTGATCGGTTATCCGCTTGGACACAGCCTGTCACCTCGCATTCACAAGGCAGCCCTTAATGTGTGTGGACTGCCAGGAAATTATTCACTTTTTCCGATCGAGCCGGATGACCCAAATGGATTGAAGGAAGTACTGGATCGAGTTCGAAAGGGAGAGATCGCCGGACTCAACATCACGATCCCGCATAAGCAGAATGTCATACCCTATATAGATGAGCTGACACCAACCGCGCAAGCCATCGGTGCTGTCAATACTATTTATCTCCGTGACAATAAGCTCATCGGCGAGAATACCGATGCACCAGGTTTTTTGACAGATTTGAACAAGTTTCTAACCACGGAGACACGGACACACGGAGAAAACAGCGCTCTGGTTCTGGGTGCGGGAGGATCCGCCCGGGCGGTGGCGTATGCCCTTGTAACGGATGGCTGGCAGGTGACGCTCGCTGCCCGCCGCTTGGAACAGGCGGAACGGCTTGCTGCACTTTTTGACGGCGTGAATATCCAGGAGTTGAACCTTCGAACGTTTCAACGTTCAAACATCCAACTTATCGTGAATACCACGCCTGTCGGCATGACACCTGATATCGACCACTCTCCCTGGCCGGAAAATATAGCATTCCCTGCCCGTGCAGCGATCTACGATCTGGTCTACAATCCACGCCAGACGAAGCTGGTGCGGGATGCCTGTACGCAGGGCTTACCCGCAACCACCGGCCTGGGCATGCTCGTCGAACAGGCTGCCCTCTCCTTCGAGATCTGGACGGGCTGCCAGCCACCCCGCGATATATTGTTTGAAGCCGTCAATCAAACTGACCACTGATCACTATTTACTGGACCATAAAATGTCACTCCGATTTCTCACCGCCGGCGAATCTCATGGCCCCTCCCTGACCGCCATCCTGGATGGCATGCCCGCGGGCCTGGCCATTACTGCGGAAATCATCGACAGGGAGTTAGCGCGCCGCCAGGGAGGCTACGGCTCCGGCGGGCGAATGAAAATCGAGAAGGACACCGTCCAGATCCTGGGCGGGGTCATGGCAGGAGAGACGACCGGTGCGCCGATCGCCCTGCTCGTCGAAAATGCGGACCATGTTAAGTGGAAAGGGAAAGCCGTTGAGCCGATGACCGCGCCGCGTCCGGGCCATGCCGACCTGACGGGCGCGGTCAAATACGGCTACAGGGACTTGCGGCCTGCACTCGAGCGTGCCTCTGCCCGCGAGACGACCATGCGTGTGGCCGTGGGCGCAGTCTGCAAACACTTCCTTGCCCAGTTTGGGATCGTCGTGGGCGGGTATGTAGTCTCCATCGGGGAGGTGCAGGCGGACGTTGATGATATGTCTTACGAAGAACGGTTCCGCCGCGCCGAAGAGTCGGATGTGCGCTGCCCGATTGAGTCGTCTGCGGAACAGATGCACGCTGAGATCGAAAAAGCGATCCACGGAAAAAATACCCTCGGCGGCATATTGGAAATCGTTGCATTGAATTTACCTGCCGGCCTGGGGAGCTTTGCTCAATGGGACAAACGCCTGGAAGCCAGGCTGGCTCTGGCGATCATGTCTGTCCAGGCGATCAAGGGCGTGGAAGTGGGCGATGCCTTTGACAATGCCAAACGGTTGGGAACGCAATCTCACGATCCAATAAGCCTGGATGGTCAAACGTCGAAGGTCGAACGTCTATCGAACCGGGCGGGAGGTACGGAGGGTGGGATATCGAATGGCCAGCCGGTTGTGATCCGTGCCGCCATGAAGCCGATCGCTACAACGCTCACTCCCCAGCAAACGGTCGATCTGGCAGCCGGTGAAAATGCGCCCACACGCTACGAGCGCTCGGACTTCTGCCCCGTCCCGCGGGCCGTGCCGATCCTGGAAGCGATGGTCGCCTTCGTCCTGGCTGACGCGCTGATCGAAAAGATTGGCGGAGATTCAATAAACGAGATGAAGCCGCGCTTTGAATCCCTACGCAAAGCAGCGCTTGATGACCTTCCCATGGATAACACCCCCCACGTATTCTGGGAATAAACCCTGCTCACTGACTTCTGACTTTTGACTTCTGGCAACTGGCATGCATATCTTCCTCTACGGTCCTCCCGGCTCAGGTAAATCTACAATAGGACAGCTTCTTGCCCGCAATCTCAACCTGCCGTTCGTTGATTTGGACGCAGTTATCGAAGCGAAGGCAGGTAAGTCCATTCCAGAAATTATGGACGGACAGGGCCAGGGGGCTTTCCGTGACCTGGAAGCGACTGTGTTGAGGGAAGTTGCAGGTCACGCTTTCCGCGAAGCGCCCTTGTGGGGTAGCGTGACACCTCTAGTCATCGCCCTCGGCGGCGGCGCACTTCTGCGTGAAGAGAATCGCGCTCTCGCCGAGACGCATGGGACAGTTGTGCTGCTCTCGGCAGAGCTGCCAACCCTGCTCGAACGTCTGCGAAACGATTCGGAGAATCGCCCATTGCTGTCCGGTGACCTGCAGGAGAGATTGACCTCGCTGCTGGAGGAGCGCAGGGAGCACTATTCCTCATTTGCCATGCAGCTTCACGTGGATGGAATGACTCCCGAACAGAGCGCCGCTCAAATCCAGGCCCGGCTTGGACGCTTCCACCCGCGAGCCATGGGTGAATATGATGTCCTTGTGCAGAAGGATGGATTGAAGCAGCTCGGTGAAATGATCACGTCTTTCGACGTGCAAAATCCATTTATTGTGACCGATGAGAATGTTGCGAAATGCCACCTTTCGACAATCGCTTCCTCTTTACAGGCCGCGGGCTATGAGTCGAAGTCTGTCGCTATTCCGGCCGGGGAGGCATACAAGAATCTCGAGACGGTCTCCCTGTTATGGAAATCCTTCCTCGAGAATGGGCTGGACCGCAAGAACACCGTTATCGCCCTGGGCGGCGGCGTGATCGGGGACCTGGCCGGGTTCGCGGCCTCGACCTATATGCGCGGGATCGATTGGGTCTGCGTCCCGACCACGCTCCTCTCGATGGTGGATGCCTCGCTCGGCGGCAAAACCGGCTTCGATCTGCCTGAAGGAAAGAACCTGATCGGTTCCTTTCACCCGCCGCAGCTCGTTCTTGCCGACCCACTCCTGCTCCATACGCTGCCGGAAAGGGAGTTGATCTCCGGCATGGCTGAGGTTGTCAAACACGGGATACTTTCTGACCCCGAATTGTTCGAGCTATGCGGTCATGGATTGGGCTGGATCAAGGAAAATCTGGAGTCGATCGTAAAACGGGCCATGGCCGTGAAGGTCCGGGTGATCGAAGAGGATCCTTACGAAAAGGGAATCCGTGCGGCTCTAAACCTTGGACACACGGTAGGCCACGCCGTGGAACTGGTCAGCCAGTTTGAGCTCCGGCATGGAGAGGCGATCTCTATCGGCCTGGTGACGGAAGCAAAGTATGCCGAGCAGATCGGCATTGCCGAAAAAGGATTGAGTACTACAATTGCCAGTGTGCTCTCCGGACTCGGGCTGCCCGTCGACATTCCAAAGGAACTGCCTCGCCAGGAAATTCTCCGTGCGATGCGCGTGGATAAAAAGAAGGATGCTGCTAGAGTCCGTTTTGCTCTTCCGCTGCGAATTGGGAAAGTGGAGCTGGTGGATGTAACCGATCTGGAGCATGTGCTGCAGCACGATTAAAATGATGGGAGCTGGCGCGGCTATGAAAATTCTCGTCTTACATGGACCCAACCTGAACCTGCTCGGCACGCGTGAGCCGGAAATCTACGGTTCATTCACCCTGGCAGATATCAATGCGAAGCTGGTCGAGCTGGCAGGTGAGCAGCACGCCGAGCTGGTCTGTAAACAATCGAACCACGAGGGCGACCTGATCGATGCCCTGCACGATGCCCGGACATGGGCGGATGGGGTCGTGTTCAATCCCGGCGCTTATACCCATACATCCATTGCCCTGCGTGATGCGATCGGTGCGATCGGTATCCCTGTGATCGAAGTCCATTTGTCGAATGTGTACGCTCGCGAAGAATTCCGTCACGTTTCAATGATCTCGGCAGTGTGCAGGGGGAAGATCACAGGTCTGGGATGGCGGTCCTATACCCTGGGGCTGCAAGCGCTGCAGGACCTGTTGTCCGACAAAGTGTAGGGTACGCAGACCGCATAGAGCGTATACGAGTCGTCAGGTAAGCTTTATTTGGATTGTTGCATCCATATTTATTAATAGGGCGTATATTCAGATATGCCCAATGTTTTCTCATCCATGTCTAATCGAAAAAAAGAAAATTGCTTGTAAGATTGGTTGGTAAAGTTCGAACGCTACTCCTTACGGTTATCCCTTAGAGGTGCAAGTTATGGTGAATGGATGGCAATGAACGAACCATCTTTATCAGTGAGAGACCAGCTCAGAAACCGGTTGTCCGGCCTGCGGACGCGCCTGGGGAAATTCATCCCGTTCTTTTCCGGTGTACTTGGCGCCCTGCTGGCGCTCTATATCTATAATGCTCTTTCCCCCGAAACACAATTGACCCGGACCGATGTGGACGACGCGGTGGCCAGCGCGCTGGCATCGGCCACGCCGCGCCCGCCGAACTCTGTGGCGGTCTATCAGATCATCCAGCCCTCCCTGGTCTTGATCGAGACCGAAGGCGAGGATGCGAATGGAGAATTTGGGCAGAGCCTGGGCAGCGGGGTCATCATCAACGAGCGCGGTGAGATCCTGACCAGCCTGCACGTGGTGGATGGTGCCTCGCGGATCAGCGTCACTTTCGCCGATGGGACCAAGGCTGAAGGTGCGATCATCAACGCCCAGCCCGAGATCGATATTGCCATGCTGGCGACCTCCGTGCTTCCAGAGCTGTACCTGCCGGCGACCATCGGCAATGCCGGCGCAATGCAGGTGGGGGATGAGGCCTATGTAGTCGGTAATCCCTTCGGCCTGTACGGCTCGATGAGCTCGGGTGTGATCTCCGGCTTCGACCGGGTCTATCGCCCCCCGGAACTGCCCAACGTGATCCGCGGCCTGATCCAGGTCGACGCGGCGATCAACCCCGGCAACTCGGGGGGACCGCTGTTGAACCGCAGCGGGCATGTGGTGGGAATCGTCACCGGGATCATCAATCCGACCGAGGACAGTTTCTTCATTGGCATTGGTTTTGCGGTGCCGATCAGCGTGGCCGCAGGCGGCGCCGGTGGAATGCCTCCTTACTAAGGAGGCTCACAAACAAAAACTGCAGATAAGCAGTTCCAGCAATCGTAGAACAAGCGATGCGCCTCCCACAGGGTGGCCTGATTCTTAGTATGCGAAGGAGTACCGATAATGCTGAACGAAAGAACAGAAAACCGCACACCGATGGAAAAAGTCTTATATGAAGTGAAGAAGGTCATCGTCGGGCAGGACCACATGCTCGAGCGGATGATCGTCGCCCTGCTGGCACGTGGCCACATCCTCGTCGAGGGTGTGCCGGGACTGGCGAAGACCATGGCGATCAAGACCCTGGCAGAGGCAATCGGCGGAGAGTTCAAGCGCATCCAGTTCACACCGGATCTTGTGCCTGCCGACCTGGTGGGGACGCGCATCTACAACCAGAAGACTGGCGCCTTCGAGACCTCCCTTGGACCCGTGTTCACCAACCTGCTGCTGGCTGACGAGATCAACCGTGCGCCCGCCAAAGTGCAGAGCGCCCTGCTCGAAGTGATGCAGGAAAAACAGGTGACCATTGGACGAGAAACGTTCAAGGTGCCCAATCCCTTCCTTGTGCTGGCCACCCAGAACCCTATCGAGACCGAAGGGACGTATGCCCTTCCGGAAGCCCAGGTGGATCGCTTTATGATGAAGGTACTCGTGGGCTATCCCACGCCGACGGAGGAGTTCGTCATCGTCGAGCGCATGACCGGCGCCCTGCAGGCCATGCAAAAAGTGCTCACCACCGATGATCTGCTCAAACTCCAGCAGGAAGCGGATAAGGTGTATGTGGACCCGGCCCTGATGGAGTATGCCGTCCGCATGGTAACCGCGACCCGTGAGCCCGAGCAGGTGGGCCTGAAGGACCTGAAGCGCTACATCATGTTCGGCGCCAGCCCGCGTGCTTCGATCAATCTCATCTTGACCGGCCGGGCCCTGGCCTTCGTGCGCGGCCGCAAGTATGCCCTCCCCCAGGATGTGCTCGACATGGCGCTGGACGTGATGCGCCACCGCGTCGTCCTGACCTATGAAGCGCTCTCCGACAATATCAGTGGAGACGATATTCTCAACAAGATCCTCGACCGTATCCCGATCCCGGTGGTGCCACTGCATGAACATTACGACGTCCGCAGCAACGCCTGAGCGCGTCCTGCAGCGCCTCGACTGGCAGGTCATCCGTCGCCTCGACGGTTTGCTGCAGGGCAACTACCGTTCGCTGTTCTACGGCTTCGGCGTGGACTTTGCCGACCTGCGCGAGTACCAGGCCGAGGACGATATCCGCTACATCGACTGGAACGTTACGGCGCGCATGCAGACGCCGTACGTCCGCCAGTACACGGAGGACCGCGAGGTCTCGGCCTGGTTCCTGCTCGACATGAGTCCCTCGGTGGATTTTGGCACGGCGCGGGAAGATGGCGAGAAGCGCTCGGTGCTGATCGATCTCGTCACCGTCATGGCCCGGCTGTTGACCCGGCATGGTAACCGCGTCGGGGCGATGATCTTTGGGAACGGCATCCAGCAGTCGATTCCGGCCCGGGGCGGGCGCATCCAGGTCCTGCGGCTGATCAACGAGATGCTCAAGCAGCCGCGTCTCTCGCATGTGCCGGTCACAGACCTGCGCTCGGTATTGCGCGGCGCGTTGAATGCCATCAAGCGCCGCTCGCTGGTCTTCGTGGTGTCCGATTTCATCAGCACGCCCGGCTGGGAGTCGCCACTGAGCCTGCTGAACCAGCGCCATGAAGTGATCGCCATCCGCCTGACCGACCCCGCCGAGATGGAGCTGCCGGATGTGGGCGTCATGATCATGGAGGATGCCGAGACCGGTGAACAGTTGTATGTGGACACCCGCGATAAAAAGTTCCGCAACAACTTTCACACGGCGATGCAGCAGCGCGAGGAGAACCTGAAGCAGGCGTTCAAGCGGGCCGGTGTGGATATGCTGACCCTTTCGACGAGCGATGACATGGTGCGCTCC